>CALJTZ010000001.1 GCA_937975655.1 uncultured Synechococcus sp.
CCAGAAATGCGACAGCCACGAGACGCACCACGGCTCGTTGATCGTGGCGATGGCGCTGACGCGGTCGCCCAGTTTGCGGGTGATGGCTTCGGCGAAATCGGCGAAGCGGAAGCAGGTGTCGCGGTTGGTCCAGCCGCCCTGATCCTCCAGATGCTGGGGCAGATCCCAGTGATACAGGCAGGCCATGGGACGAATTCCCGCCGCCAGCAACCCGTCCACCAGACGATCATAAAAGTCGAGGCCGGCGGCGTTGGCGGCGCGGACGGCCCAGGGGTTGGCGGCGAGCTGGGCGGGGGTGAAGGATGGAAGAGTCGTCATGATGGTCATCTCCGGTGTGTGTGGATCAAAGCGATCGTGAACGGCCGCAGTGGCCCTGATGATCCAAGGGCCACCGCGACACAACAAGGTGATGGGGCTCTACATCAGAGCCGTCAAGCCTGTTTCTGCTCCCCCCGTGGGAAGTTGCGAAGGAACACCCACCAGCATCGCCAGCAGGCCGTTGTGGGTGTCGCCATCACCGCCATAGGACATCATGCCATCGGCGATGACCTGGGTGTATCGACCGGCTAACAACTCGGTGGGCTGGAAGCCGGGTAGCTCCGGATCATCATTCGCAATCTGCGTACCGGCATCGAAGATCACCGGCGTGCCATCCTTCAGGGCGAAGGTGATCAGATAAGTGCCATCGGCGGTGAACTTCCAGGGTGAACCCGATGCTCCCACGTTGTAGGTGCCGGAGATCGTCAGCTCAGGCCCAAAGGCGGTGGTGCTCAGGTTGTTGCCGACGGTGATTGAATCGTCGGAATCCATATCCACCCACTGAGTCCCATCCCATCCCAGTCCGGTGATGAAGTCGGCACCTCCCTGCCCGATGTACTGGGGTGAGAGCCCATCAACCTTCTGGATCACCAGCGTCATATAGCTGGCTACGGTGTCTCCTTCGCCGGTGCTTGTGGCATTCGCGGCGTAGACTGAGGCATAGGTGCTGTCATAGGTAATGCCCTGGTCATTTGTTATGTAGGATGCTGTGCCGGTCTGAGCTGTCCAGGGATTGTCGTAGGCATAGCGGGCACCCTGGCTTTCGGTCGGTCCTGTGGTGCCTGGCTTGCCTTTGCCCTTGGAACCGCCCAGGAGCGTCATCGCAAAGCCGGTTAGGGTGTCGTCAGGGGTTAAGTCGGCGATCTCCTCGAAGAGCGTGAGCTCCAGCCGAACATTCCTGCCCTTTTGAATCGGAGCCGATTCAAGGGCGTCGCCGATGTTGACGTAATCAATGGCGATCGGACTTGTCGGAGTGGCGGTTGCCGAGATATTGCCCGCTTGCCATTCGTTTCCTTCAACACCCTGGGCGAAGTACGCGTAGCTTGTGTCGCCTGTGAGGTACGTGGGGGTGGTGAAGGTGAAGGCATTCTCCGTGCCCCGCAGACTCGGAGCTGTCTCAGGAAAGATGGCCGGGAACGAAAGGTTGTTTCCCGCTGTGGTTTCACCCGGTCGGCCACCACCGCCACCCCCGCCAGGGGTTCCACCCCCAGGGCTACCGCCACCGCCTCCGATACCGCCACCTGCGCTTCCTCCACTTCCACTCCCTGCAGCGGAGGCGGCCAAAGAAGCCACCTGCAAGGATTTGCTTGACAAGAGATCAAGAACGGCTGTTTTCTTCATGGAAACCTTCTCCATTTTTATGAGGAGGACTTGGCTGACTGGCATTACCCCGGGACCTCGATCTGGATTTCGGAAGCAGGTGTCGTGATTCACGGAGGACATCTCCGAACCAGCCAATTTCATGCTTGGCCAGCCCGATATACCGGAAGGCTGCTGCCGCATATCTACATCAGATCACTCGCCAAACTGATGTAGCCATCCCAAATCCACTCATCTCCACGAGATTAATGGCCGATCTTCTCTAAGGCAGCCGCAGATCTGCCGCATAAGGGCTCGGGTCACTGCTGATCTAGCGAGTCCGCAGCATGGTGATCAGCTGGCGGGCTGAATGTCTTCTTCTGAACGAAAGATCATTCTCGATGAGAGAATCCGAGCCACTCCACGCAGCCAACACCGCATCATCTGTGCGCATCAGCGACTGCAGGAATAGCAAAGGATCGATCTACAGAGGATCCTTGGTCCGAATGAGGAAGGCGCCCCGTGTAGGGGCGCCTTCGCACCGGTTGCGGCGGTCTCTTCCTCACACCAAGGACTTCCGGTCGGGTGTCTGTCATTCACGCATGGCCTTACTGGGGCCTGGCAGGCAAGGATTGGAGATCACGTCTGGGAGAAGAGATGCTCGGAGCTTGACCTTCTCGGTGGTGACCCCGGCTCGGGTTATACAGCCCAAGATTTAAGAACGCGGCAATCAGAAGTGGCGTCTTGCTCTATGTGGCTACGGGATGGAGTTCTCGCTGCGCCACAGAGTTCACTTGGTTGATCAGCAACCCTTCGATTCACTCGCACCTCCGCGATGCGCACCGGCTCGGGTGTCCCCTGGCCGGACTCTTTGGGAGGGTGAGTGTCGGGTTGCCTCCCGGGCCTCCCCTCAAGTTCAAAGTACGCCTTCTGGACGCTGGTGGAGGCTCCTTGGAGGTCCAGTTCCCGTACCCCCTAAAACCCCGTCATTGCAATGCTTCTGAGGCGCTACTCCCCTCCTCTGGAGTCTGCAGAGCCGACGGCACGATGCGCTTGGTGCATGGATTTGCGGACTGCTGCATCCGCACGGCAACCTGAACTCTGCTCGGGCCATCCCTCTGGTCCGACACGCTGATTGCCATGGGCTTCCGTCTCCGTCGCTCAGCCCGTCTGGGGCCACTGCGTTTCAACTTCTCCAGCGGCGGACTGAGCTCGATCTCCGTCGGCGGGCAGGGGGTTTCCTTCAACATCCCAGTGAACCGCCGTGGTGGTCCCCGCACCACCGTGGGGTTTCCGGGCACGGGCCTGAGCTGGAGCGTGGAGCACCCCCCGGATCGCCCCGCCGCGATCCCGGCAGGAGCGGCCGAGGGCCTGCCCAACAGCCGCCGACTGCGGCCTGGCCAGCTCGATGCCCTCAAACAACAGCTGCTGGCCGTGCTGCACCAGGAGCTGTTTTATCCCGGCTCCACAGGCGAGCAGCTCTGGGAGCAAAGTCTGGTGAGCCGTTTGCTCGCTGATGGCTCCTTCTCTGCGCGAACCGCTGGCCTGCTGGCGCTGATCGAAACGCCGGAGGCGATGGAGAACTATCTGCTGCGCGCCCAGGGCCAGGACGATGCCAAGCGCCGTGCCCAACGCTGCATCACGGCCGTGCAGGAAGCCATAAGACTGGCCGGCGCGCGGGGCTGGTTGGGCTGACAGACCAAACCCCCGAGGATGGGCCCGGGGGTTGTGGTGTCATCACGCCGGAGCGTGGGATGGGCTGGTGAAGCTGCTGGCGTTGGCACCTGGGGCCAAGCATTCCAGGTGTGGGGCAGCTGGTTCTCCGGGGGGCACCTCTGGCGGTGCGGATGGAGTGTCGATCAGCCAGGCGCACAGGGTGAGAATCAGCGGCGAAGGCCGCTCTCCTGCCCGGCTGAACGACGCGCCCACGGATGGGTGAAGACTGTTGGAGCAGGGGCCTGCAGTCAGCGGTGCTTCTAGTTGTGCTGCGGTGGGGTATTAGCTATCGGGTGGCACCTCCCTGGGTTGATGGAGTCAGATTCGCTCCGCCAGCAGCCCCGCACAATCGGCCTTTACACGCATTGTTCTGAGTCTCTGGTGGGAGCAGCGTGAATGGTTTGGGAAACTCCTGAAAGCCCGAAGTACGGGCGGCGGTCGCCACGTGGGGTCGCAGGGCTTCCAACCCGGCTGGCGCTTCTGGGCTCAGAGCTGGATCACCTCCTCAGGTGCCAGCACCTTGCGGCGGCGTTTCAGCAGCAGTGCACCTCCCTGAGGATCCACTCGAGCGTCACCTTCAGATCCTGGCTCCCAAGGTCGTACTGGAGCGTTTTGAACTGCAGAACCTGACGGCCATCGCTGATCCAACCCCCCTTTGGGGAGAGCCACATCCGTCGAGGCCTCTCTGCGACATTTCTTCAGGACCTGCTCAGGCCACATCCGGCGCCCAGCCCTTCTGGCGCACCATGTCGTCGGTCCAGCCTTGGCAGCGGCTGATGAGGTGC
>CALJTZ010000002.1 GCA_937975655.1 uncultured Synechococcus sp.
CCACGGCGGGGAGGTTCGTTCAGGCGGCTGCTCACCAGGCACGCCGCTGCTACCAAGCCGCAGGA
This sequence comes from uncultured Synechococcus sp., assembly GCA_937975655.1. Lineage (GTDB taxonomy): Bacteria > Cyanobacteriota > Cyanobacteriia > PCC-6307 > Cyanobiaceae > Vulcanococcus. The sequence goes on from CALJTZ010000002.1 coordinate 66, forward strand.
CGCCCACAGGCAGGTCTGCAGCCCCCCCATCAGAAACAGCGCACCTGAGAGCACTGTTCCCAGCAGGCGCCCGGCGGCATTGGCCATGTAATAGAAGCCCACGTTGAGGCTCACCGACTCGGCATCGGTGTAGGCCAGCACCAGATAACTGTGGATCGAGGAGGTCATCGCGAACACGGCACCGAAGCCGGCCAGGCCGCCCACCACGGCGATGGCGGGATGGGCGTCGCGCCAGAGGGCGATGGCGATCAGGGCCGGGATCGCGGTGAGTAGTGCCGTCCAGAACTGCAGAGCGGCGGGTCCCGGTGGGTCGCTGCGGCCCCAGCTGCGGCGCAGGGCCGGGGCGCTGCCCTGCACGAGTCCGTAGCCGATCACCCACAGCCCCATGAAGCCGCCCACCTCCCAGAACTTCCAGCCCAGGGCAGCCTCCAGGAATACCGGCAGGGCCACCACAAACCACACATCGCGGGCGCCGAACAGAAAGAAGCGCGCCAGGGCAATCCGGTTGATCCCTTCACTCTTGGAGAGCAGCGAGCCAAAGCCCGGCTTCTGTTTCATCTTGCCGATCTCACCGGGGAGCACCAGGGTGCCCAGCAAGGCCATCCCCAGCCCTGCGGCCATCACCGCCACTGAACCCGCGAATCCCAGGCTGGTGAGCAGCAGGCCCCCGAGAAAGAAGCCCACCCCCTTGAGGGCGTTCTTTGAGCCGGTGAGGATGGCCACCCACCGGAACAGTTGCTGATCTCCTGCGCTCTCGGGCACCACTGTTTTGATGGCGCTCTTGGCGCTCATCTTGTTGAGGTCTTTGGCGATGCCACTGAGCGCCTGCGCCACCATCACATAGGCCACCGAGAGCAGTTTGGGCCAGCTGGCAGCCACCGGCACCAGCATCAACAGCGCCAGAATCTGCAACACCATGCCGCTCCAAAGGGTGAGCCGCAGGCCAAACCGTGCCCCGATCCAGCCACCGGCCAGGTTGGTGAGAATTCCGAAGAATTCATAGAAGAGAAACAGGAAAGCGATCTCCAGGCTGGAGTAGCCGAGCTGGTGGAAATGGAACACCACCAGCATGCGCAGGGCCCCGTCGGTGAGGGTGAAGGCCCAGTAGGCCCCTGTGATCACCCCGTACTGCTGCAGGGCTGAGAGTTGGCCCGTGGTTGGCGTTCCCATGGCTCAGGCTCAGCGTTGCTCGATCAGGGCGATGTGGCGCACCAGATCCGCCATGCGGGAGCTGTAGCCCCACTCGTTGTCGTACCAGGCGTACACCTTGAGCTGGGTGCCGTTCACCACCAGCGTGGAGAGGCCATCCACGATGGCGCTGCGGTTGTCATTCACATAGTCCACCGACACCAGCGGCCGGGTTTCGTAGCCGAGGATTCCCCGCAGTGGGCCCTGGGCCGCGGCGGCAAAGGCGGCGTTCACCTCCTCCGCCGTGACGCTGCGCTTCAGCTCGAACACGGCATCGGTGAGCGAGGCGTTCAGCAGCGGTACCCGCACGGCGTGGCCGTTGAGCTTGCCCTCCAGTTCAGGAAAGATCAGGCCAATCGCCTTGGCCGATCCCGTGGTGGTGGGGATCAGGCTCTGCATGCAGGAGCGGGCGCGACGCCAATCCCCCTTGAAACCATCCACCACCACCTGGGTGTTGGTGACGTCATGCAGGGTGGTGATCGAGCCGTGCTCAATGCCGAAGTGCTCGTGCACCACCTTCACCACCGGTGCCAGGCAGTTGGTGGTGCAGGAGGCCGCCGTCACCAGGCGGTGCACCGCTGGATCGAAGAGCTGGTGGTTGATGCCGTACACAACGTTGAGGGCCTCGGCTCCTGCGATCTGCCCTTTCACCGGACAGGCCACCACCACCCGCTGCACGCCGGCACGGTCGAAGTAGGGCTGCAGGGTTTCAGGTGTCTTGAACTTGCCGCTGCACTCCAGCACCATCTCCACCCCCGCCGCCTGCCAGGGAACCGCGGTGGGATGGCTCTCCTGGGTGTACCCCATGGGCTCAGCGCCCACCACGAAGCCCCGGCTGCTGGCCTCCACCGCCTGGTGCCAACGGCCGTGCACGGAGTCGAAGGCGAGCAGGTGGGCGGCGGTGGCGGCATCGCCACCGGGATCGTTCACGTGCACCAGCTCAATGCCCGGCTGGCCCCAGAGGGCGCGAAACACGAGCCGGCCGATGCGCCCGAACCCGTTGATGCCGATTTTCATGGGAGTGCCTCCGGGAGGCGGACCCTAAATCAACAAGAGTTGATCAATCAAGTAACGTTGATCCATGCGTGTTCTGGAACACCCCGCTCCCCTGCAGGCGGATCAAGCCCGGCTGCTGCTCAAGGCCCTGGCCGATCCCCTGCGCCTGCAGGTGATCGAAGCCCTGGGCGGTGGTGAACGCTGTGTCTGCGAGCTCACAGCAGAGCTGGGATTGGCCCAATCCAAGCTCTCGTTTCATCTCAGGGTGATGAAGGAGGCGGGGCTGATCGCGGCCCGTGAAGAGGGCCGCTGGGTGTACTACCGGCTGGAGCTGGCTGCCATTGCCCTGCTGCGCGACTGGTTGTCCCAGTTGGCCGCGGGCTCTGGCACGCCCGCCACTCCCTGCTGCTAAGCCGGCATGGGGGCTCTGATTTGATCGTCGAGTCCGCGGGGGGTTTCCCGTTGGAAGCTCTTCAATGTGAAGTGATGAGCCGCTAGGGCATCCCGCAGTGTCTGACAGGCCAGCTCCGGCATCGTGTGATCACCGCAGGTGAATACATCCACAGCGGCATAACCGGATTCAGGCCAGGTGTGGATGGAGATGTGTGATTCAGCTAGCAGGGCTAAACCGGTGACACCCTGGGGCTCAAAGTGATGGGTGATCAGGTTCAGCAGAGTGGCACCAGCCCGTTGTGCTGCGTGGGTGATGGTCCTCCTCAGGAAAGCTTCGTCGTTCAACTTGCCGCTGTCGCAGCCATAAAGCTCGAGGATGCAATGTTTCCCAACCGTGGTGGTGATCTCAGGAGTGGCCGAGGTGCACGTCTGACGACCTGCCGTCCATCCAGGGTTGGGATGAAACACCGAAACGTTTTGGCTCATCAGTGTGTCTGAAGGAAGTCTCATCCTAGGCCTTAGGCTCAGATTTGGCCTGCAAACAACAGGGTTTCCACCAGAACAACAAGTGCAATCACGCCATGACCGGGGCTGTTCAGGCCGTGTGATGCCCACCACCTCGGGCTGTCGCCCACAACGAGACGTTTACGCGGCCTTAACCAATCCCTAACGCGCAGGCTGGTGTCCGTTGCCTAGAGGTGGGGAGCTCACGACAGCTTGCTCCCATGACCTTCGCGAAGAAGGCCCTGACCTTTGGCACCCTTGCCGCCCTTGCCGGCGGCGCGGCAGCCTCTGCCGGCCCTGCCCTGAACGGCGCCGGTGCCACCTTCCCTGCCCCTATCTACCAGCGCTGGTTCCAGGACCTGGCTGCCAGCGGTGGTGCCAAGGTGAACTACCAGTCGGTGGGCTCCGGCGCCGGTGTGCGTCAGTACATCGCCGGCACCGTGGATTTTGGAGCTACTGACGAGCCCATCAAGGACGCCGAAGCCGCCAAGGTGAAGCGCGGTGTGGTTCAGTTCCCCGCCGTGGGCGGCACCATCGCCATTGCCTACAACAAGGCCGGCTGTGATCTGAAGCTCACCCAGAAGCAGGCCGCCGAGATCTTCCTCGGCAAGATCAACGACTGGAGCCAGCTGAAGTGCGGCAAGGGCAAGATCACGGTGGCCCACCGCTCTGATGGGTCCGGCACCACATTTGCCTTCACCAACTCCCTCTCCACTTTCTCCCCCGAGTTCAAGAGCAAGGTGGGCGAAGGCAAGAGCGTGAAGTGGCCCGTGGGTGTGGGCGGCAAGGGCAATGAGGGTGTGGCTGGTGTGCTCAGCAACACTCCTGGTTCCATCGGCTACGTGAACCAGTCGTATGTGAAGGGTGCCATCAAGGCAGCTGCACTCCAGAACAAGGCAGGCAAGTTCGTGAAGCCTGGCTTCAAGAGCGGTTCCGCAGCGCTCAACAACATCAAGTTGAACGCCAACCTGGCTGGTGAAGACCCCAATCCCGCCGGCGCCGAGAGCTACCCCATCACCACGCTCACCTGGATCCTTGCCTATAAGAGCGGCAACGGAATGAAGGCTGGCGAACTGCGTGAAGCCTTCAACTACATGCTGGGCAACAAAGCTCAGGGTCTGGCCGATAACCTCGGCTATGTGCCCCTGCGCGGCGATATCCTGAACAAGGCCAAGGCTGCCGTTGGCAAGATCGGTTCCTGATCTCTGCTCGGCAACACCCTCGAGTTGCTGAAAATCTTCTGATGGGGGGGGGGCCTTATGGCCCCTTTTTTATGGCCTCGAACGGTGCACAGTTCCTAACCAGGGCCTCCTGAATAAGGCCAGACCAGTTGCGCTGCAGTGGATCTGGGCGGTTTC
>CALJTZ010000003.1 GCA_937975655.1 uncultured Synechococcus sp.
CGCCGACTGCGGCCCGGTCAGCTCGATGCCCTCAAGCAGTCGCTGCTTGAGGTTCTGCACCGAGAGCTGTTCGCTCCCGGTTCCGCAGGGGAGCAGCTCTGGGCGCACGCCTTGGTGAGCCGTCTGCTCGCCGATGGCTCGCTGTCTGCCAAAACCGCTGGCCTTTTGGCACTGATCGAGACGCCAGAGGCGATGGAGGGCTACCTGCTTAGGGCCCAGGGACAGGACGATGCCAAGCGCCGGGCCCAGCGCTGCATCACGGCAGTGCAGGAGACGGGACGCCTGGCCGCCGCGCGCGGCTGGCTCTCCTGACACCACCCAGATGTGTGCCCGCACGGGCGGTTCCCCGTATCCAGCCGTACCTGCCAGAACGGCTCAGCCGGCCAAGGATGGAGCCGGAAAGAAGGAGATACCCCCGCATGCGAGAGGTGTGTTCCGCCTGGAGGCTGAACGCCGAGGCCACCTTGAGGCCAGCGCCGACGGCCTGCCGATCCGCATCACTGCCCCAACCCTGGAGGAACTGCAGCACGAGGCCCGTGAGGCCTTGATTGAACACATGGGCCCGGCCCATTGCACGGTTCGTGTGCGTGTGCGCCGCAGCCCCAATGCTGCCGTGAGCAACATCCGGCCGGTGGGTCGCTCTACAGCCCTCTGCTGTTGAGCTCAGCCGCTGGCTACGACTGAGCAGACAAACGCCCGGGGCCGACGCTCCGGGCTTTGATGTAGTTCAACGCTCCAGGGCCAGGCCACCCAGCCGGACCAGGGTTGACACCCAACCGATGGCTGTCAACCCTGCCTTGAAACAGCAAGGAACCGGCAGCGACGTCGAAGTGCCACCGTGAGCAAAGCCCACTCTTGAACCAGTTGAACCGTGTGGCCATGACCAGTGAACCCATCCGCTTCACCGATGGGGCCGGCTACGACCGCTTCATGGGGGTCTGGAGTCGCCTCGTCGGCCAGGACTTTCTCGACTGGATCGCCCCGAAGCACAGCCAGCGCTGGCTGGATGTGGGCTGTGGCAATGGTGCCTTCACGCAGCTGATCGCTGAGCAGTGCGAACCGCTCACGCTCGTCGGCATCGACCCTTCGGAGGCACAACTCGCCTATGCCCGGCAGCAGCCACTGCTGCAGAGCGTGGAGTTTGTGAACGCCGACGCCATGGCCCTGCCATTTCCCGATGACGCGTTCGATCTGGCAGTGATGCCTTTGGTGATCTTCTTCGTGCCGGAACCGGCGCAGGGTGTTGCCGAAATGGCGCGGGTTGTGGCCCCCGGTGGGAACGTGGCGGCCTATGCCTGGGATATGGAGGGTGGGGGCTTCCCGTATCAGCGCGTGAATGAAACCCTGGGCGCTGTTGGCCGGGCCGTTCCTATGCCGCCCAGTGTCAGCTCCTCCCGCCTTGAGGCGCTGCGAGACCTCTGGGCCACCGCCGGCCTGGGCGACATCCACACCAGAGTGATCACGGTGGAGCGCACTTACACCGACTTCGATGACCTCTGGACCACCGTCCTCGGGGGGCCGAGCGCCGGTCAGGCCTTCGCGGTGATGAGCGAGGCGGAGGTCTCCCGATTCCGTGGGTTGCTGCGAGAACGCCTGCAGACGGCCGGCAGCGGTCCAATCACCCTGTCGGGGCGGGCTCATGCGATTCGGGGCACGGTGCCAAGCCTGTGATGCATCTCGTTGATCGCATGTTGTGGCTGCTTCCGACACCGCCAGGCCGTTCAACTTCAAGACCTGCGAGCTGCGCGGCAGATCCCGCGAGCTGACATCTCTGATTGGGAGCGCGGCGCGAGTGCGGTGCCTGGTCCTTTTGGTTCGGCCTCAGGGCAGCGGGCAGGGGCGAATCCGATCGAAGGCCACCCAGTTGATGCGGCGCGGCGGGCCCTCGCCACTGGGGTGGTCCTCAAGGATGTCGGCGAAGCAGCAGCCGAAGCGAAGCTGTTCCACCGGCCAGTGGGCCTGGGCATGCACCGGGCGCTCGATCGTTTCATCCACACCGCTGAAGGCCACCACCACTTCGGCGTTGAGGCGGCGCAGATCTTCCGGGCTGAGGCCATGCAACGGACTGGCGTCATCGATCTGATGCAGGGCCGTCCAGACCAGCAGGAACGCCACCCCTTGATCGCGCTGCAGCACGAGGGGCTTGAGCCGCCGCAGCCGGTGCCCCTCACGGCTTATCTCATCCAGCGCCAGAAACGCCCTCAGCCGCGCCTCCCGGATGCTGTTGCCCCGTTCATTGGCCAGCCGGAAGCAGAGGGTGGGCTCGCCGTTGTAGGCGAACACCACCGCCGATTCCGAGAAGCGAATGCGGGCATTGCTGCGCGCGAAGCGGGCGAAGGCCAGCCCGGTGGTGATCGCCACGAACAGCAGGCCGCAGAGCGATTCGGCCGTCACCAGCAGGTTGGCGTAGAGGCCCACGGGGTGCAGCACGCCATAGCCGATCGAACCCAGGGTCTGAACGCTGAAGAAAAACGCCTCCGCGAAACTGGCGCGAGGCTGGGCGCCACCGGCGATCAGCGCCAGAAAGGCCGGCCAGGACATCGCGAGCGCGAACACGTAGGGCTCACGCCAGTGCCGCCACACGGGCCGGTGCCGCCCGGCCAGGATCCCGCGATCTCGGTGCAGCTCCTGATGGGAGGGAGGGGGCATTCGGCGAGGGGGCGTCCGGTTAATCTACGAGCTTCATGCTTTCGCGCGCATGAAGACATGCCGTGTCCTAGCGGCCAGCCGTCCAGGTCCTTGAAGCTGAAATCAGGATGGGCTTCGCCCACCAGGCGAGCCCGACCTCAACCGGCTGTCAGCTGCTGCAGCTGCGCCTCCAGTCGCAGACGTAGCCGGTTCTGCACCAGGACGCAGAGGTCATCGACGAGATCGTTGTCGGCACTCCAGATGGTGCGCACCCCATCGCGTTCACAGCTCACCAGGCCGGCGCGCTGCAGCTGCCCCAGCTGACGGCTGATGTGGGACTGGGAGAAGCCGGTGGCCTCGATCAGGCCGGCCACATCCATCGCGCCCTGCTTGAGCTGACAGAGGAGCTGGAGGCGCGTCGGTTCGCTGAGCAAGCGGAAGAACTGGCTGTACTCCTCCAGCAGCTGCGGGCTGGGCATCGAACCGGCAGCAGCCATGGCGAGCGGTATATGACGATGAACGCATTATGCGTTCCCTGGGTCGATGGCGGGCCGCGCCGGGCCCCAGCTCCGTGGTGCAGGCGCTGGGGCGCAAACCCGGCCGAGCAGGCCGGAGGGCCTTCCTCCCCTCGCACTCCATCGCCGTGCACGGTGGCGATGCGCCACAGACCGACAGCAGAACAGATCCGAACTGGTGGATCGCGGAGGCCGGAGCCGCTTGCCCAGGGCAACCTCCTGACTGGAGCCGCTGGCACAACCACGCCTCGCACTTGCCTTGCTGCTGGTATGCGCATACACTCATAAGAGCTGTTCAGGCAGGTCTATGGTCGTCGCCTCCGCTTCCCCTCTGCTTCAGGCAGCCGCCGGTGGCGGCCCCCTGCTCTTCCGCCAGCTGTTCGACGCCCCCACCGGCACCTTCACCTATCTGCTGGCCGATGTGGCCTCCGGCGAGGGGGTGCTGATCGACTCGGTGTTTGAGCAGCACGAGCGCGATCTCTCCCTGATCCGCGAGCTGGGCATCCACCTGGTGGCCTGCCTTGACACCCACGCCCACGCCGATCATGTGACCGGCAGCTGGCTGATGCAGCAGGCCACCGGAGCGGCCATCGCCCTGGCCGCAGCCGCCCGCGCCGAGAACGTCACCCAGCCGCTGCAGCACGGCGATCGGGTGGCCTTCGGGGGCCGCTTTCTGGACGTGCGCAGCACCCCGGGCCACACCGATGGCTGCGTGAGCTATGTGCTC
>CALJTZ010000004.1 GCA_937975655.1 uncultured Synechococcus sp.
TGCCAGCGATGGATCGACTGACGAATCCACCAGAAGGCATAGGTGGAGAGCCGATAGCCCTTGGCAGGCTCGAACTTTTCGATGGCGTGGGTGAGGCCAAGGGCGCCCTCCTGCAGGGCATCCTCCATGGCCAGGCCCCGCTGATGAACGGTGCACCAGTAGCGCTTGGCCACAGCCATCACCAGGCGCAGGTTGCTCTGCACCATGCGATCGCGGGCCTTCAAGCCCCGCTGTTTCACGGCTGCCGGCGCGCCCTCAGGGCCGCCGGGCCAATCGAGCCATTCGCGCACACTCCGGCCAAGGGTGAGTTCCTGGCTGGCGGTGAGCAGGGGAGCCGCGTTGCCCGCGGCTTGCAGCCAACGTCCCGTCGAATCGGTCATGGGGGTTGGCTTCCGAGCAACTCGGACGGGGATCCCCCACATCAGAGACACGCCGGAGCATCGGCGCCACAACCAGGGGGCGAAGTGCGGAGATCAACGCACGCCGCAGGCAGCGGCGGGAGCTCTCAGTTACTTCACGGTTCGTTACGAGAATCGCCAGACTTTCGCCACTGCTACCAAGGCCATGGCCACCCCCCTCCCCCTGGAAATCGTTGCTGGTGTGTGTGCCGCCACCCTCACGGTGGGATTGCTGCGCAGTGGGTCCAGGGGCGATCAAGCGGTTACCCCAATAGCCACCTGGCGTCTGCCCCTCAAGCTGCGCACCGCCATGCAGGGCTATCTGATGGGGCCGGGCCTGCTGCAGAGCCTGGGGCTACTGGCGCTGCGGCTGGCCATCGGCGTGATGATGATCCACCACGGCCAGGACAAACTCGCCGATCCACAGAGCTTCGCCACCAACTACGTGGCTGCGCTGCATCTGCCCTTCCCGCTGCTGATGGCCTATGCAGCCGGCTACGCGGAAATCCTGGGCTCCTGGCTGCTGATTTTCGGACTGTTCACGCCCCTGGGCGCCCTGGCCCTCAGCGGCACCATGGCCGTGGCGGGCTACCACCACATCCTCACCAGTGGCCTGAACATCTATGTATTGGAGCTGGTGGTGCTTTATCTGGGCGGCAGTGCGGCAGTGCTGCTGGTGGGGCCTGGCCGCTTCTCCTTTGACGCCGGCATCGCGGCGGAGCTCTTGGACCCCAACCCGCAAGCCGAAGGGGAAGTGGGCCAGGTGTCTGGCACTACGGGCTGGCTGGCTGGTCAGGGCTGAGCACGGTGGTGCTCGCCAACTCGGTGAAGCCATCGTCGTCCTGATCGCGATCTTGGCTATGGGCAGCCTGTTCATTCTGATGAAGGCCATCAACCGGCACTACGCGAGGGTCGCCCGCGAACTCACTCCCGGGGAGGATGACCGCCAGATAGTCCTTCCCAGCCGCAACCACGCGGTGGTGCTGGTCTCGAACATGCAACTGCCCACGCTGCGTGCCCTGGCGTATGCGCGGGCAACCCGGCCCGACGTGCTGGAGGCGTTGACCGTCAACGTCGACGACGCCGAGACCCGCAAGCTGACCGTGTATTTCAAGGGCGATGGGCTGGACCGCTCCGAAGGCGACCCCATGCCCACAGAGACCGAGTTCGTGGCCCCACTGGGCTCGCGTGGC
>CALJTZ010000005.1 GCA_937975655.1 uncultured Synechococcus sp.
GCCCCACCGGCAGCCCGCACACCAGGGGAATGGCCGTGAGGGCTGGGCGGGCACTGGCTGCCAACAGGGCCGCGGCCACCGCCAGGGCCCCCAGCAACACCGCCTGACCGGCGGTCTGCTGGCTCAGGGCCAGGCGGCGCAGCAGGCGATCGGTTTCCCCAGCGCGGATCTGCACCTGCAGGTCGCCCTGCTCGATGCGCGAGAGGCTGTCCTCCAGTCGCTGGGGCAGGCCGAGGGCCCGGGTGCCCACTTCCACGGCCTGACGGCCCAGCTGGTTGAAGAGATCGTTGGGCCCGTTACCGCTGGCAGTCATCAGGGGCAGAAGGTAGGGACGGGCAATGGCCACCAAGCTAAAGCCGGGATCGAGGCTGCGGCCCACCCCCTCAAAGGTGGAGAGGGCGCGCATCACGAAGATCAGCTCGGGCGGCAGACGGAAGGGCTGGCCGTACACCAGGTCGTAGAGATCACCCGACAACTTGGCGATCACGTTGGAGGAGAAGGGCGGCGTGAGGGCCTCGGTGAGCATCAGGCGCACCAGCCGCCGCACCGGGCCCACATCGATGCCGTCGGCGATCACCCCAGCAGCCTGCAGCTCACGCACGAGGGAGGAGGCATCGCGGGCGGCGGCGGCCGTCACCATCCGCCCCAGCCGGCTGCGCAGCCGCTGGGAGATCTGCCCCATCATCCCGAAGTCGTAGTAGATGAGGGCGCCATCGGCCGCCACGGCGAGATTGCCGGGGTGGGGATCGGCGTGGAAGAAACCGAAGCGCACCAGCTGCTGCAGGTAGCTGGCGGCCCCCTTCTCCGCCACCGCCGAGGGATCGATGCCGGCCTCAATCAGCGCCGGGCGGTCGGTGATCTTGATGCCGGGCAGATAGTCGAGGCACAACACCCGGCGGGTGCTGAGTTCCCACACCACGGCGGGCACGCGGATGCCCGGGTCGTCGAGAAACTGCTGGCGGAAACGGGCTGCATGCTCCGCCTCCACGCGGAAATCGAGCTCCCGCAGCAGCACCCGGCGGCATTCCTGGGCAATGGACACCCAGTCGCGACCCACGCCCCAGCGGGGGTGGCGCTGGAGCACAGCCGCCACCTGCTGCAGCACCTCCAGATCCAGGCGGAACAGGCGTTCCAGCCCGGGGCGCTGGATCTTGAACACCACTTGACGGCCGCTGCGCAGGCTGGCCCGGTGCACCTGGGCCAGGCTGGCGGCCCCTAGGGGCAACTCCTCGAGATCCACGATCTCAGCGCAGCGCTCCCCCAGCTCCTGCTCCAGCAGCGCCTGCGCCGTGCTGAAGGGGAAGGAAGGCACCTGATCCTGCAGGTGCGCGAGTTCCTCCACGTAGCCAGCCGGCAGCACATCGGGCCGGGCGGAGAGCAGTTGGCCCAATTTGATGAAGGCCGAGCCCAGCTGCAGCAGCTCAGCGGTAAGCCAGCGGGCGCGGCGGCGCTGGCGGGCGGCGCGCCTGTCGTCGCTCACACCACCGGGGTAGGTCCAGCTGGCGGCATCCCACCAGAGGCCAAGCAGCAGCTGCAACACCGCGCGCCAAATGCGCAGGGAGCGCCGCAGGCCCCTCAATCCGTGCAGCAAACCACGCATCAGGAGCGGTCCTCAAGGCGGCGTGCCACCCGGGCCACCTGGGCCCGCAAGTCGTCAATCTGCTCCTGGGGATCAGCGGCAGCTGGCTCCGGCCAGGGCGTGGTGGGAGCCGATGCAACCTCCGCCTCGGGCTGCTCCAGCCGCTCGGCCTCCTGCTCCACCTCCTCCAGGAACAACTGCCATTCCTGGCGCAACTTGTCGGGGGCGTCCTGGGCCAGCACAGCCAGGCTGGCCGCCGCATCGGCCAGACCGCTGCCCAGACGAGCCGTGAGGCGATTGAGGGCGGCCTGAACCAGGGTCTGGGGCGCGCTCATGGCAGGCCATTGGGAATGGCCAAACTGTGGCAGATCAGGGCTGGCCTGCGGCGGGGGCCGGCGGAGCGGCGGGCGGAGGAGTGAGCAGGGGCGGCGGCGGGGCCGCAGGAACAGCCTGGGCGGGAGCAGGCACCTCTGGCGCCGGCAGCTCCGCGGGCTCCGGGGCAGGTTCATCGGCCGAGACGGGACCCTCGGTGACGGCGGGCGGCGTGGGCTTGGCCTTCTCCTGGGCGGCCTGCTGGCGCTCCAACTCCTGACGCTCCAGGTCGCCCCGGATATCCGCCTCGGGGGCCCCGAAGCGCAATTTCAGGCTCTCCAGGCTGGTGCCCGGGAAGGGCTGCACATCGAACCCCTGCCCCGAGCGCCCCCAATCACCAACGTTCAGGCTGAACAGGCGATGGGTCATGCCGTAGGCCAGACCAAAACACACTCCAGCCACCAAGGGGCTCCACCAGAGCGTCCCGCGGCGGCGGCGGGACTCAGCGGCAGCGGCTTTGGTCTGGGCCATGGACTGCTCAGACAATGTGAATGGCCTGGGTGTCCGTGACGCTGTAGCCCGCGAGGAAGACCACCGCATCCTGCTTGGCCTGGAACCCGGCGCGGCTGTCGTTCAGCACCACGAACGTGCCATTCATCCCCGCCACAGTGAAGGCACAGACATCGTTGGCACGAAACACTGCCTTGGTGCAGCACTCAGCGGCGATCGCCTTGGCATTGAGCCCACTGATCTCCACACAGGCGTCGCTGCCCAGAATCATCTGAGTCGAACGCACACCGCGGGCATCAATGGCATCGCTACTGGCGAAGTTCGTGATCGTGTCGTACTTGCTCAACAGCGAGTGCTGATTGCTCTTGAACCGGAAGGTGGTGGAAAAAGCCGCATCTCCGGTCAGGGCATCCCGTTTGGCCGTTGCCGCAAGCGTTCTGGGGGGCAATCCCAGGGAAAAGTCCACCGCTGCATCAGTGGTGTGGTCGTGGGCGGTGTGGCGCACCGAATCGCTGACCGCTGCACCACTGAGGTTCCGCATGGGACTGGGATCTGTGAACGCGTGGACCCTTCATAGCCCGCTGGGCCCCGACTGCACGGCGGGCTCAGGTTGTGTAATCGGCGTTAATGCGCACGTACTGGTCAGAGAGGTCGCAGCCCCAGGCCCTGCCACTGCCGGGCCCATCGCCCACCACCAGGCGGATCTGCACGGTGTCGTCCTGCAGGTAGGCCCCGGCGGCACGCTGGCCCATGTACTGGGACGCGGCGGCACGATCGAAGGCCAGGGGCTGGCCGGCCGCCATCAGCTGGTGCTCCCCGAGCCACAGGGCCACGGCCTCGGGATCGAAGGACACTCCAGCGCGGCCGGCGGCGGCCACGATCCGGCCCCAGTTGGGGTCGCGGCCATGCACGGCGCACTTCACCAGCGACGAGCCGCACACGGTGCGGGCGATGGCGCGGGCGCCGGCGGCATCCGCGGCGCCTTCCACCTGC
>CALJTZ010000006.1 GCA_937975655.1 uncultured Synechococcus sp.
GGGCCCTAGACTGTGGCGCCAGCTGAATCGGTGCGGCACTGGGCACAGCACTGCAGAAGCCATTGGCTTCCAGCCAAGCCAGATCGCCGCGGATAGCGGCGGCATCCGCAAAACACGCTCCGTGCAGCCGCCCCAGAAAGGCAGCAGCGCGATCAGCCAGATTGCCTTCGGGGAGCGGCGAGAGGATCGCCTCCAACTCGCCTGCGCTGGCGGGATCTGTGGCGGCCAGGTCGGGCCAGGTGCACAGCAGCTTGATCAGATAGAACAGCCGCTCGAGATCCAGGAGCCGCGAGTAACCGTGGCGTTGCAGCTTGCGCTCCCGGTTGGTGGCCGAGCGGATGCGGCGATCAAGCCCGGCCAGCTCGACCTGCAGCACCTCCGTCAGGTCGTGGTGATGGGTGGGCACCACGGCGCAGATGGCGGCAAAGCCCTCGGCACGAGACGGCCCGAAGTGGGGATCGCCCAGGGCCGCCGCCATCTCCTGGATCACCGGCACCGGCACAGCCCGCTCGCGCCGGGCATTCCAGGTCAGGGAGGTGGGCAAGTCGGTGTAGAGCCACCAGCCGATCCACTCCACCGGCGCCGGTAGCGGCAGTGCTTGGGTCATGGCCAGCCGCCAGGGGCGGCGGGCGTGGGTGGCATCCACGATCACCGGGATGCCGGCGGCCACGGCCTCCTGGATGCGCTGGTGCAGCCGCTGCTGGATGTCCTCCCAGGGCCCCTGCACCGCCGCGTCGCCAAAAACTTCCGCCCGGATCACGTCGGTTGAGAGCACCAGGGCCGGTGGTTCACCCGGGCTGGTGAGCAAGGGCGCCAGAGCTTTGGCGAGGGTGGTTTTGCCGCTGGCGGGCTGGCCGATCAGCAGGTGGCAGCGCAGCGGGGCCAACGGGGAATTGAGCGGATCACCTCTCTACTCTTTCGCATGAAAAGAGCTGGGATCACAACAGCTGTGGCTGAAGCTGAGTCGCTGAAGCTTCCAGGCCCGACAACACCGGATCGGCGACGCCAGCAGGAAAGGCAGGCGGCAATTGTGAGCGCACAACGCTCACCACTGCTGGAGTCTGGGCGCTCAACTCGCCCAGGATGGCTTGTGCATCACCGAGCCCAAGCCGCTTGGCGGTGAGCAGCATGCGCCGGGCTGTGATGTCCAGAGGCTTGGTGTAGCGGCCTTTTTCACCATGCCAGGCCATGGCCATCCGGAGCTTCTGTTGTGGCCATTGGCCACTGCGGCGTCCGATCACCGGCCAGGCCGAGAGCACGTCGTAGAGCGGCGTGAGCTGAAAGCGCCCGCCGGGGTTGAGGAAGAGGCTGAAGTTCTTGGCGTGGCCATCAATGGCGCGCAGCATCCAGAACAGCACCTGTGCCTTGAAGAAGGTTGCCAGGTCGCTGCGTTCTGATGATTGAGCCAGCAACGCGGCGATGGTCGCCATTCCGGGCCCACCATTGTTTTCGTATTTGTTGGTGGCCGGTGTGGAGGTTGCCTGGCAGCAGTCTTCCGTGGGCAATCGCAACCAATGGCTGCCGCTGGCATGGAGCTTGCGATCAAAACGCTCAACGATCAGGCAGCGTTGCCCGTCAAAACTGGCGATCTCGCTCGGCGCCACCGGCAAACCGAAGGCATGCAGGATCCTGCTGCACAGCCACTCGTTCTCCACCGAGGAGCTGAAATCAATCTGCCCCTCGCCGATGATTCCCATCGGCAGCTTGAACAGGTGGGTGGTAGGCGTACTGCCCAACGGCAGACACCACTGGCCGTTGTGCCATAAGAAGGCGGTCTTCTCTTGTGCACCGGCCACGGAAAGCCTCAGCTCACCGGCGTCAGCGCCCAGGGATCCTGGCGCTGGTGCAGCCGTGACGGTGCGCAGGCGCTGGCCGATCTGCCCGCGCTGCGCCGCCTGGCGCGCCGCCTCGGGCGACTTGGCGAGCGCGCCCTTGAGCGTGCGGCGGACCGAGGCCAGGGTGGCCGCGTCGCCGCCCGTCATGCGGAGGACGGCCTGCTTGGCGACGCCGTCGGGGTCGTCGAAGAGCGCCGCGGCGAGCGCGGCGTCGAGGTCGGCGCGGTCCTTGTCGGTCATCGCCGACAGCGGCAACACGACACCCGGCACGTTGACACCCTTGCGATCGGACAGCTTGGTGCCGACCACGACTTCGGTATCGGCATGATCGGGCGTGACGCGCAAGACGCGCAGCCGCACTTTGCCGTCATCCAGCAGCAATTCGCTATCCGCCTTTATCGCGGCGAAAATTTCGGGATGCGGCATGCCGACCCGTTGCGTATCGCCGGGCGTGGTATCGAGATC
>CALJTZ010000007.1 GCA_937975655.1 uncultured Synechococcus sp.
CGATCTGCCGCACACGAGCGCGCACTGGTGACCGTGGCCACCATGGTCGGTGCCTTGCTGCTGGCCCGTGCGGTGGACGAGCCAGTGCTGTCCGACAGCCTGCGCGAAGCCGCGCTCCAGCATTTGCTCACCACCACCACGAGCGTGGTCTGCAACCGCTGGCCCAGTGAGGCCAGGGTGCGGCGCATCCCATCAGGATCGACGTTGTCAAAGAAGTGGAAGGGCAGACCAGCGCCAGGTTCCTGCAGGGCACGGATCATCAGCAGCGGGCCCAGCCCCGAGCCGCCGATGCCAATCCACAGCACATCGGTGAACGCTCTGCCGGGCCCCGCGCCAACAGCACCACTGAGCACATCGCTACCGAACTGTTCAATCCGATCCACCTCGGCACTGATGTGGACGGCTTCAGCGGGATCAGGCGCCAGCTGAGGCGTGCGCAGCCAGTAGTGGCCCACCTGCCGCTGTTCATCGGCATTGGCGATGGCACCGGCCTCCAGCGCGGCCATGGCGGTGAACGCCTTGGCAAAGCGCGGGCGCAGCTCCTCCAGCAGGGCCGTGTCGATGCCCATGCGGCTGACATCCAGCCAGAAGCCCAACGCCTCGTCGTGCCAGAGGAGGGCACAAAAACGCTGCCAGAGGTCCTGGGGTCCGGCGCTGGTGGGGTTCGCAAGCTGGGTCATGGCCGAGGCAGCGTTGAGGCAGCGCTGGTGAACGCTATTCGCGAAGGTCCCGCAGCGATAGCCCTTGCGCGGGGCTGGCGTCAAAAAAGCTTGGTCCGGAACGGGACTGTGTGGACCGCCACACAAGCCGGCTATCACGGCAACGGCTTTTTTGGTTTTTCACCATAAAATCTGCTGAAATCATTTGTAATCCCCCTGGCCCGCTGGATCCGATCGTCACCTCGTCGGTGCACCCCGGGCCCGATCCGGAGTGTCTGGCTGTCGGCCGGCCTGCTGGCAACGGCGATCCTGGTCGGATCCAGCGCTGAACTGCCGATCCCCTTCAACACTGATCGGGGCACAGCATCCCGGCCCATCACTCCAGCCCTGATCAACGAGCCGCAGGGCCCGAATCCCTCATCGTTCACGGCGGCCGAGCTCAAGGAGCTGCAAAGGCGTTTTGGCGTCCACGGCCCGCAACCGCGGCTGGCACGCCTGTTTACCAAGGGGATGGATCAGCTCACACCCCTACGCAGCCACACGGTGAATCGCCTGGAGGAGCTGCAGCCCGTGATCCTGCGGGAGAGCCGGCGCACGGGCCTCAACCCGATGGTGTTGGCAGCCATCCTGTTCGATGAAATGCAGCACGCCAAGCCCGGTGAGGACCTACCTCTCGCGGCCCATTCCGGTTTGTTCAGCACCCACGGACCGGCCCAGATCGGGCTCAGTGAAATGGTGAAGCAGGGGCTGCTCCGGCCGGATGCCTCCGAAACTGAGATCCAGGCCGCCCGCAGCGAGCTGCTCAACCCCGAGCGCAACGTGGCGCTGTTGGCGGGCAAACTTTGCCGTCTCTTGGCGTTGTTGGAGCTTGATGTACGCCACACCAACAACGTGAGTGCCGATGTCCGCAATGCCAAAACGGTGGCCACCCTGGCCTACCTGCACAACGGCAAACTCGATTACCCCACGCGAATCCTGCGCTACATGCAGGATCCTGAGCTGCACGGCCTGATCTACAGCCAGCGAAAGAAGGCTGTGTCGCCACTGATCTAGTTGTACTGCCCCCTTGCTGGTGGGCAGAGCTCAGCAGAGGAACCCCAGTGCTGCCAGGCGGATTTGCAGTTTCTGCCAGTCAAAACTGCGGGGATCTGCCCGCTCCAGCCCCAGATCCACGTGGCGATGGGTGGTGATGTGCTCGGGCGGAATCGCAAAACGATCCATCCAATCGGCCAACACCACAGCCAGGGCGTCGTACTGGGCGGCCGTGTAACCACTGTGGGCAGGTCCATCGTCCTCGCCATCCAGGGGCGTTTCCAGACTGAGGTGCAGTGCAAAGTTGTTCACGGAACCGGAAAGCTTGGCGTTGGTCACCACCCAGCGTCCGTTGAAGGCGGAATTCCCAGCACCAAAGGCCCGCTTGCTGGGATCCACCGCCTGCACGATCTGTCCCTTCTCGCCGATCAGCACGTGATAGCTGACCTGGTCAGCGTCGTTGGGATGGTGGGTGATGAAGGTATTGATGGCGGAGTTCAGGCCATACACCGTTTCGTGCATCACCACCATGGACGGGGTGACATCAAGACGATTACCGAAGGCGTCCTCACGGAAGCGATCGCCAAAATTGCTGGGATCAATGCGGATGCGCTGCAGGCGTTGGGGGAGGGCCTGGCGCAGACCATTGAGGCGCTGCACAAGGGCGCGGTCCTGCACGGAGCACTGGGCCCGGAGCGGACTGATCCAGGCTGCCTGAGCAGGGGGCGACGGCAGTTGACGGGATCCTGGCTGAGGCGCCGAGGGGGGGCGCAACTGCCGTTGCAGGGCGATGCCGCAGAGGATCAGCAGGGTGGAGCCTGCCAGACCACCCGCGAGAAGCAGCCAGCCATGACGAGCCTGCCAGCGGTGCTGCCAGGCAGGGATGCCGAAGGGCTGTCTCACCAGGGGGCCTCACACAACCTCAGCCAGCGCTGCTGGCGTTCGAGCGCTTCGTTGCTGGCCTGGGGGTCGCGGATCAGCTGATAGCGCTCCACCCGGGGGGAAGCGCAGCGCAGGGGCAGGCTGCGCAGCTCTGAACGGCGACTGATCAACAACTCCTGAGCTACATCCGTGCGCAGCAGAGGGCCGATGTGATCGATCTGCCTCACCCGCTGACCGTCGATAGCCAGCACCTCATCGCCCACCATCAGGCCAGCCGTTTCAGCAGGGCCACCACGCCACACCCGCTGGGCCGTTAACCCGGAGGCCTCGCTGCGACAGGTGAAGCCTGACCAGGGGACGGTGGCAGTGATCGGCTGAAGCAGCAGGCCCACCTCCTGAAGGTAGCCGTGCAGATCCGGATCGTCGACCTGATGGAGCCATTGAGGCAACAGGCCCTCGAGATCGGGGGCTGCTGCGGTGAACGCCGCGATCAGATCCTGCTCGGTGTAACCCCGGTGCCATTGGCCCAGCTCCAGCCACAGCCGCTGCAGAACCCGTGCCAGGGCACTGCCGTGGCGCCGCAGGTGTAGATCGAGGCAGAGGGCCACCACGGCGCCCTTGAGGTAGTAACTCACCTGGCTATCGGCCGCATAGGCATCGGCGCGGTAGAGCTTCACCCAGGCCTCCTCACTGCTGGTGCAAAGGCTCTGAACGCTTCGGCCGGGAGTGAGCAGGAAGCGGCTCAGATCCTCGCCGAGATCCTCCAGGAGCTGATCGGGCGTGGATAGCCCCGCGCTCAGGGGAAGCAGCTGATCCACGTAACTGGTGATGCCCTCAGCAAACCAGAGGCTGGGAACCACCGGGGGCTGGTGGTAATGGATCGGGGTCAGCTCAGCCGGCCTCAGCCGACGCACGTTCCACTGGTGCAGATATTCGTGGGCCACCAGCTGCAGGAACTTGCGGTAGCCATTGGGTTTCTCCAGGGCCCGCCGGCCGTACACGAGAACGGTGCTGTGGTCGTGCTCCAGGCCCCCGTAGCCCTCATCCAGGAGGTGCAGCACAAACAGGTAGCCGTTGCAGGGCGGAGTCTCCACAGCCATCAGGCGGCAGCAGGCACGGCACACCTGGGCCACATCGTCCAGAAGGCTGGGGAACTGCTGCAGCAGCCACTCGCCGGCGCCGGGAGCTCCGCCCCAGGTGACCCAGCGATGGACAACGCCGCCCACGGCAAAACGGTGCTCCCGGTGGGGGCCCAGCTCCACGGGGCTATCCACGAGCTGGTCAAAGTTGGGGGCGATCCAGCTGCCATCGCTCTGCTGCGGCAAAGGCACAAAGGCCTGCCAGAGGGGCGGCAAGGAGCAACTGAGCCGATGCTCGGCCCAGCGCTCGCCTTCCACCTCCAACACCACGGCGGCCAGGGCCAGAAAGCCGTGATCTCCATCCACATGGCAAGTGCGCACCGACAGCTCCGTGGCCATCACCCGGTAGCGGATCACCACATCTCCGGCCTGGGGGTCGGGCTCCACCAGCCAGCAGGCCGGTTCAAGGCGCCGGCAGGGGAGCAAGCGACCCTGCTGCTCGACCGTGAGCCCCTCGAGGTGACGCACGTAGTCGCGCATCAGATAGGAGCCTGGCGTCCAGCCCGGCAGCCGCAGGCGCATCACCCGCTGGTGGGGCTGAACCCTCAGGCTGACCGCCACCTGGTGCTGGTGGGGCGCCGAGACATCGAGATGCAGATCAACCACGCCGCCGGTTCAACCCACCAGCTCAATCGTGGCGCCAGGCAGTTGCTCCGCAGCCTGTTGGAGAGCAAGCCGCGCGGCGTAGCGGCGGGTGATGCGCCCGAGCAGGTGCTGCAGGGAACGGGAGCGTCCCAGGCGCTGCAGATCGCCCACCAGGGCCAACGTGCCATCGGGCTGACGGGCCCAGCCCAAGGGAGCCCCTTCGTTTAGGTCCACCTGCAGCGTCACTGCCTGGCGGTCCTGGGCGAAGCCCTTCAGGGTTCCGCCCTGGTGAACGGTGAGTCCCAGGTCCTGCAAGGCACGGGTGAGAACGGATTCGTCCCGCAGCACGGTTGGCAGGATGGAGAGATGGGACATGGCCCGATGCCCGCTTTTCCAGACCCTAGCGATCTCCAGCGGGCCGTCCAGTGGCCACAGACACCGGTCAGGGCTGCCGCAGGGCCCCGCCGCCTGCTGCTTGGGGTGATGGCCTCGGGCAACGGCAGCAATTTTGAAGCCCTGGCCCTGGCGTGCCGGAACGGCCAGCTGGCCGCCGAGGTTGCCCTGCTGGTGGTGAACAACCCCGGCTGCGGTGCCAGCGAGCGGGCCCAACGGCTGGGCATTCCGGTCACCAGCCTCGATCACCGTGGCTTCGCCAGCCGCGAGCAGCTGGATGAGGCCCTGGTGGCGGCCTTCCTTCGCGCCGGCGCCGTGGCCAGCGTCCAGCTGGCGGGCCCCGGCTCCACCTTCGCCTGGGTCGAGTTTGCCGCCGCGGCCTCGGTGCCGGCGGCGTTGGCTATGGACGGCGCCGCGGTGCCCCCACTCGTTCCCGGCGGGGGACCCGTCA
>CALJTZ010000008.1 GCA_937975655.1 uncultured Synechococcus sp.
GTTCGTCCACTTCGACGTAGTCGTAGGCCTCGTCGGGCTC
This sequence comes from uncultured Synechococcus sp., assembly GCA_937975655.1. Taxonomy (GTDB): domain Bacteria; phylum Cyanobacteriota; class Cyanobacteriia; order PCC-6307; family Cyanobiaceae; genus Vulcanococcus. Next base: position 41 of record CALJTZ010000008.1, read on the forward strand.
AAAGCTGCGGGTGGTGGCCGGCTGGATGCGGCGCTGCTGTTCCTGGGCGGTGGGCTGCCCGGCCGCCAGCTGGTTCTCCACCGGCACCATGTTGAGCCGATAGCGCTCGCGCTCCTCCTGCTCCCAGCTGGGTCCGCCCACCCCCAGTTTTTCCAGCAGGCCAGTGCCCAGCTGCTTGAGCTTCTCCTCGGCTCCCTCGTAGACGATGATCCGATCGGGCCCACTGCTCACGATTTCTTCAACGGTGAGCTCCCAGGTGCTGAGCACCCCTTCCCCGAGCAGGGGAACCCCCAAGGCGCCCAGCACCAGGCTGGTGAGCTCGCCGGTCTCGATGTCGAAGCTGAACCCCAGCACCCGGCCGAGCTGTTCGCCCGCCTCGGTGACCACCTGGCAGTTGATCACCTTGCTGTAGCGATCGGGGTTGAATCCCTCGGCGAGGGAATCGGCCGAATCCACCAGGATCACGTCGCCCACCTGGCGGATGCTCTCCAGGGGCATCCAGCGGGGTAATCCCGGCAGAAAGCGGGTCAAGGGGTTGTCCCGCAAGCCCAGGGCCACTACCTCACGGCGGTCAATGTCCACCACCACCTCGCCCACCACACCGAGCCGCCGGCCCGTGTCACGGGTGATCACCTGGGTCCCCATCAGCTCCGAGCGCAGCCAGAGGCGATCGCTCGGTGTGGCGGCCGGAGTGGCGGTCGGGTCGCTGCCGGGGGGTGTCGTTGTCATGGGCGCATTGTGGCCGAGAAGCTGGAGGGGAGTGTTCAGGCCGCCGGTGGTAATCCCACCACCTGGGTGTGGGCACCGCGGGCCTGCGTGACGCCGATGGTGCGGGTGGCGGCGGCGATCATGGGGCGACGGTGGCTCACCACCATGAACTGGGCCTGATCGGCCTGGCGTGCGATCAGGCCTGCCAGCCGCTCCACGTTCACGCCGTCCAGGAAGCTGTCCACTTCGTCCAGGGCATAGAAGGGCGAGGGGCGGAAGCGCTGCAGGGCAAATAGAAAGCTGAGGGCCGTGAGGGATTTCTCGCCGCCGCTCATCGAGGCCAGCCGTCGGACGGCTTTGCCCTTGGGGTGGGCCACCAGGCTCAAGCCGCCCTCGAGTGGCTCCTGGGGGTTCTCCAGCTGCAGGAAGCCCTCGCCATCGGAGAGGCCCGCGAAGATCTCGCGGAAGTGCCCATCCACGGCGGTGAAGGCCTCCATGAAGGCCTCCTGGCGCAGGGTGGCCACGGTCTCAATGCGCAGCAGCAATTCCTCCCGCTCCTTGCAGAGCACGTCGAGGCGCTCCTGGAGGTCGGCCAGGCGCTGCTCCAGGTCTTCGAGTTCCTGCAGGGCCAGCATGTTCACCGGTTCCAGCGCTTCCATGCGCTGCTGCAGGCTGCGCAACTCCGCCTGCAGGGCTTCCAGCCCGTTCTCACGCACCTCGGCGGGAACCTCCGGCAGGGGATCGGGCAGCTCCTTCTCCAGCTGGTCCAGCCGCAGGGTGGCGCTGCGCTGCTGCTCGCCAAGGGACAGCAGTTCCTCCCCCAGCCGCTGCAGGTTCCATTCCTTCTGCTGCAATGCCTGCCGCTGATTGGAGAGCAGGGTCTCCGCCTCATCGCGGGCGCGGCGCCGCTCGCCAAAGCGGGCCTGGAGTTCTTGCTGCTGCACCTCCAGGGCGGCCCGTTGCTGCTGGTCGGCTTGGTGCTGTTCCTTCCATTGGCTGCGTTCGGCCACCAGGGCATTCACGGCCTGGGCCAGGCGCTGCTCATCGGCACCCAGGGCCTGCAATTGGCTTGCCACCCGCTCGGCGGCCAGGCCCCGTTCCCGCCGCGCCGCCAGCAGGTCGTCCCGTCGACGCCGGGCCTCGGTGAGCTGCTGATCGGCACTCTCGAGTTCCTGTTGCAATCCCTGCCAGCGCTCGCTGTCGCCGGAGGCCTGGGCGGTGGCCTCGGCGGATTCGAGTGCGGTGAGTTGCTGCTGCAATGGGGCCAGCTCCGTGGCCAGCACCATCAGCCGCTCCTGGGCGGCCTGGAGCTCGGCTTCGATCTGCCCAATGCGCTGGCTGAGCTGTTCGCGGCGCTGGAGCAGGGGGCCATGGGAGCGCTGGGCGGCCTTGCGCTCCGCCTCGAGCGCGGCGCGCCGCTGTTCCTGGCGGCTCAGCAGGGGCCTGAGCTCCTCCAGCTGGCGCCCCAGCTCCGCCTCTTTGCGGCGGCTGGCCACCAGGGTTTCGCCCAGTTCCAGCAGGCGGCGGCGCAGGGGCTCGGCCTCATCGTTGTCGCTGGCGGTGCCGAAGCTCAGCTGGTTACCCCGCTGCTGGAAGCTTCCGCCGGTCATGGCGCCGCTCTTCTCCAGCAATTCCCCGTCGAGGGTCACGGCCCGGCATCGGCCCAGTTCCCGGCGGGCGCTGGCCAGATCCCGGAACACGAGGGTGTCGCCAAGCACGTAGCGGAACACCTCGCCGTACACCGCCTCAAACCGCACCAGCTCCACGGCGCGTCCCACCAGGCCATCGCCGCCACCACTGCGGCCCGCCGCTGCTCCCCGCTCGAAGGCAGCGCCCACACCCGCACCGCCGCCGCCCCGGATCTTGTTGAGCGGCAGGAAGGTGAGGCGCCCGGCCCGGCGACTCTTAAGTAGGTCGATGGCGCGGGCGGCGATGCGGTCGTCGTCCACCACCACC
>CALJTZ010000009.1 GCA_937975655.1 uncultured Synechococcus sp.
AGCCATTTTGGACCTCTTGCCCCGTCAAGACCGGCGGGTGGAGTTCATCCGCGACAGCCTGGCCGACCTGGACGGCCAGCCCATCGGCAAGCAGAGACGGTCAACCACCGAAGACGGAGCCTATGCGCTGCATGCGGCAGGAGGCGGGGCTCCGGCGAGAAATGCGATCAATCCGAACACCGGCGAGTCGCCTGATTGCTACATCCCCTCCGAAAACGAGTGGTACAAAGCGGCCTACTTCAGTCCGGTTCTCAACGGCGATGGCGGCTATTATCTTTATGCGAAGCAAGAAACAGCGTCCCTGTCAGTTCTCCGTCGGTTGGTGGCGGCAACGAAGCCAATCTGGCAAACAACTTTCTCTTCTACAACACGCAGTCGAACGTCTACGATCCCGTCACCAACTACCTGACCGACGTTGGCCTCTTCGCCAACAGTAGAAGCTATTACGGCACCTATGACGAGACCGGTCTGGTGTACCAGTGGAACGATCTCAAGGCCGAGCGCTCCCTCGAGCGAGGTCTGCGGGGGGGTCTTGGTTCAGCGCAGGTCAATCGGCGATGGCATCCACCTTCAATACGGCCACGCCCGATCGCGAATCGAGCGATGCCGGTTTCCGTCTGGCAGCTCCTGACCCTGCGTTGCTATTCGGATGAACCTCAGCCCGCCACCAGCCGCCGGAAGATCTTCTTGCCTAGCTGCAGCACCTTGCCGTCGAGCTCGGCGGCGCTGGCGAACTCCTGGTTGGGGTCGCTGAGCTTTTCGCCATCGAGGCGCACGCCACCGCCCTGGATCTGGCGGCGCGCCTCGCTGCTGCTGGCGCAGATGCCCACGGCGCTGAGCAGGTAGAAGGCGCGGGCGGGGAAGTTCACCGCCGCCAGGGAGGCGGCCGGCACCTCCGCTTCGGCGCTGCCTGCGGATCCCACCACCAGCGTCGCCGCATCGGCCTGGGCCTGCTGGGCGGCTGCCTCACCGTGGCGCTGTCGGGTGATCTCCAGGGCCATCGCCTTCTGGCGCTCGCGCGGGTTGGCCGGCAGAGCCTCCAGATCGAGATCGGTGAGCAGGGTGAGGTAGTCCTCCACCACCGCATCGGGCACCTTCTCGAGCTTGGAATACATCGTGAGCGGGTCCTCGCTGAGGCCCACGGTGTTGCCCAGGCTCTTGCTCATCTTCTGCACGCCATCGAGGCCCGGCAGGATCGGCAGCAACATCCCGAACTGGGGCCGCAGGCCGAAATGGCGCTGCAGATCCCGGCCCATGGCCACATTGAACTTCTGGTCGGTGCCGCCCAGCTCCAGGTCGGCCTCAATGGCCACCGAGTCGTAGCCCTGCAGCAGCGGGTAGAGGAACTCGTGCAGGGAGATGGGCGTGCCGGAGCCGTAGCGATTGGCGAAGTCTTCCTTGGCCAGCATCTGGCCCACGGTGCTGGTACCCAGCAGCTCGATCACCTTGGGCAGATCCAGGCCCACCAGCCATTCACTGTTGCGACGCACCTCCAGCCGGCCGGGGGTGTGGAAATCCAGCAGGGCCCGCTCAGGGTCCTGACCCAGGCCCAGCTGGACGAGATAGGTGTCCGCATTGGCCTCCACCTCGGCGGCGCTGAGCTGCACCCGGGTGGCGCTCTTGCCCGTGGGATCACCGATGCGGGCGGTGAAGTCGCCGATGATCAACACCGCCGTGTGGCCCGCATCCTGGAAGGCCCGCAACTTGCGGAACAGGATCGAGTGGCCCAGGTGAATGTCGGAGCCGGTGGGGTCGATGCCGAGCTTGATGCGCAGGGGCCGGCCGGCAGCGGCGGCTTCGGACAGCCGCGCGCCAAGAGCCTGGTCAGGATCACCGGTCGCCAGGGCCTCGCCTGCCGGGAACAGGTCGGCCATGCCACGCACCAACCAACCCGGAAGCCCCAGTTGCTGTGCCACCACGCCATCTGCCGTCACTGCCGGCAGATGGTAAGCAGCAGCGCGAACTCAACCCGGTTGGTCGAGCTGGGATTTCATGCGCAACAAGGTCTGCTCCATCTGCTG
>CALJTZ010000010.1 GCA_937975655.1 uncultured Synechococcus sp.
TCATCAAGTAAATGCGTCCACGCGGACCATCGAGCTCGTCGCCCAACAGTTGGTAGGTGGGGCAGGTGGCGGTGCAAAAGCCGCAGTGCACGCACTTGCGCAAGATGGCTTCGGCTTCGCGGCCTTCAACAGTGTTTTGGTATTCGGGGGCTAAGTGAGTTTGCATGGTGTCTCGGCTTTAAGCGCGCCCACGGTTGAAGATGCCCGCAGGGTCGAATTGTTTTTTGAGCTCGTCTTGAATGCGCTGCTGCACCGCGTTGGGTGTCCTGGTGGTGCCATGCTTCGAGCCAGAAACAGGGTCATCCGGAGGTGGGTGATTGGGTGTAGCGCTGGCAGCGGCAACTCCTCTTGAATTGATGGCTGCGCAGGTGGACTGCGAGAGCCTCTCCTTCCCCACGGGAGCCTTGATCTTTTCCCGCGGCCAGGCCGCTGATGCCATCTACTGCGTGCGCAGGGGCATCGTTGAGGTGGTGAATGGCGCTGGCGACAAGCTTTGCTATCGCCCGGGGGAGCTGTTCAGTTACGAAGACATCGTCTGGAAGGACGGCGTGTATCGCAACGAGGCCATTGCGCGCACCCCCGTGGAAGTGGTGAAGCTGGATCGCCTGCGTTTTCTCAACCTGCTCCACAACCACCCCACCCTGGCGGTGCAGCTGATCGGCCAGCAGCACGAACGCCTGCGCGAGCAGCGGGCCAGCGGGACTTGCGCTTATTAGGGCGCGCCTACTGAGCGCCTCTTAGCGATCCAACAGGAACAGCAGGCTGCGCACCACCTTGGCGGCCAGCACGCTGCTCACGCCGGTGGGATCCAGCTGGGGAGCCAGCTCCACCACGTCGGCGGCCACCAGGTTGTGGTGGCGCAGTTCCTCCACCAGGGCGGCGAAATCCCTCCAGTGGAAGCCGCCGGGCTCCGGGGTGCCGGTGCCTGCCATCACCGCCGGATCAAACCAATCCAGATCCACGGTGAGATAAAGGGGCTTGCCGCGCAGGGGTTTCAGGCTTTCGGCCATCCTCTCGATCGCCACCAGGCGGCCGCTGCTGCGCAGCTCGCTGAATTCCTCACGGGTGCCGCTGCGGATGGCGATCTGCAGCAGCTGCTGGCTGGGCAGCACCTCCAGGCAGCGGCGCATGGCGCAGGCGTGGCTGTGTTGGGCGCCGAGCCACTCGTGGCGCAGGTCGGCATGGGCATCGAGTTGCACCAGCACCAGATCCGGGTGCTGGGCCGCCACGGCCGCCACCGCTCCTGAGCTGATCGAGTGCTCGCCGCCCAGCATCAGTGGCTTGAGGCCCAGGGCCAACACCGCCTCGGTGGCCTGCTTCACGGCAGCCACCACCGGCTCCGGCGCGCCGAAGGGGATGTCCACGGCCCCCAGATCGGCGATGGCGAGCTCTTCGAGATCCCGATCGAGCTGGGGGCAGTAGCTCTCCAGGCCACTGCTCACCTCGCGGATGGCCGCCGGGCCGAAGCGGGTGCCGGGGCGGAAGGAGGTGGTGCCGTCGTAGGGCACGCCGAACAGGCCCACCCGGCAGCCGGCCGGGTCGCGCTGGCTGCCCATGTAGATGGCGCCGTCGGTGTCGAAGAGGTTGCTCATGCGTTGAGGGAGCGTTCAATGCCGGCGGGGATGGCGTCGAAGGCGCCGCGCTGCCAGCGGGGGCTCCAGATCTCGGAGCCAGCGACCACGGCCGCGGCGCGGGCGGGATCCGGCTGCAGGTAGCGACGGCCGTCGCTGGCAGCGAACGTCCAGCTCCACCAACCGCTGGGATACATGGGCACCCAGCCATACATCGGATCGGCGTGGCCGAACACCTCGCGGATCAGCTTCACCGTGTCGATGTGCACCTGGCGGAAGGCCTCGGGCGATTCGCTCTGGGTGGCGAACACGCCGCCGGGCCGCAGGATGCGGCGGCATTGTTCAAAGAAGGCGCGGTTGAACAGGCCCTCAGCCGGGCCAGCCGGGTCCGAGCCGTCCACGATCACCACGTCGTAGCTGGCATCGGGGGCGTTGGCGGCCCAGGCGATGCCATCGCCCACGGTGAGGTGGAAGCGGGGATCACTCCAGGCGCCGCCGCCGATCGAGGGCAGGTACTGCTGGCTCCACTCCACCACCAGGCCGTCGATCTCCACCATGTCGAGGTGCTGCACGCCGGCGTGGCGCAGGCACTCACGGGCAGTGCCGCCATCGCCGCCGCCGATCACCAGCACCCGCTCGACGCTTGCGGCGCCGCACAGCGCCGGATGCACGATCGCCTCGTGGTAGTGGCGCTCCTGGCGCTCGGCCGTCATCCAGCAGCCATCGAGCAGCAGGCCCTTGCCGTAGCGCGCGCTGTCGATGATCGTGACGCGCTGGAAGGGCGAATCCTGCTCGGCGATCACCGTGCCCTCCAGGCCGTAGCGCACGCCGTCGAAGATTTCGTCGATCCAGCCGGGGGTGGGGGCGGGACGCTGGTTCACAGGCCTGGGTGAGGTGCTTCTTCCAGCTAAGCCTCCCACCCGCTGCTGTTGGGAAAGCCCACGCTGTAGAAGGCGATGCCGTCGGAGCTCCAGCCCTGGTTGAGCCAGAGGCGCCGCTCCTGGCGGGATGCGGTGATGCCGTGCTGTCCGCTTGGTGCGATCAGCTGCCAAACGGGATCCAGCCCGCGCAGGGGTTGGTCGTAGGCCGTGAACACCGTGCCCTTGTTCTGGTAGCCGGCCTGTTCGAGCCTGCGGATCTCACGGCTGTTGGTGCTGTACACCGTGTCGTCGCGATGGCTGTTGCGCAGTTCCACCACATCCACCACATAGCTGTCGTTGGCGTTGGCGGCGAAGGGCACATCCACCAGGGCCCAGTCGCCTGAGCTCACCAGGTTGTTGGCCTTGCTGGAGCTGCTGGTGAGGCGCCATTCCCCCGTGATCGGATCGCGCAGGCGGAAGGCCACCGCCAGATCGTCGGCACTGTCGTACGCCTCGAGGCTCTGGGCGGCATAGCTCACCGTGGCCGGATCCTGAAGCGCCCGTTCAATCGCCAGCGTCTGGCCGCCCGAGGGCTGGGTGTAGTTGTAGTTCGGCAGTGGTGCAGTGCCAGGACCACCCGGGTTGTAGATGGGGCTGTGGGTTCCGTTGCGTGGGTCGGGAAGCACCACAGCCTCCAATGAGCGGATCGCTTTGGGGTTGGAGGCCTTGATGATGACGTCGAATTGGTTGTCGTGGTCTTCCTGGTAGGCGTAACTGGGATCGGCACTCAGGCCTGTACCCAGATCGGCGATGCCTTTCACCTTGAGGGTGCCACCTTGCACCTTGATGGTTTGATTGGATTCGCTGATGGTGAGACTCTTGCCATCACGCCCTGTGGCTGTGAGCTGGAAGAAGCGGGAGAAGTCCTGTGGGTTCAATCCGCTCACGCCATCGGGAGAAAAACCGGCAGACGTGAAGAGGCGTAGCCTGTAGAGGTTGGCCGCAGTTCCGTAATACTCGACCCCGTGATTGGCCACGGAGTTGGCAAAGGCGGGAGATGGATAATCCCCGGCTAGCGACAGACGGCTGAGTTTGGCTCCCGCAAGGGTGGGGCCGTTGTAGGGGTCGTAGGGATTGCTGCTGCTGTGGGAGAGCCCGCTGCCATTCACCAGGCCCTTGGGCGTGATCAGTTGCAGCGGTGTGTCGCTGTTTACGACCTCAAACAACACGGGGTAGAGGCTGTTGGGATCGCTGCTGGGTAGTCGGTTCCCGAAGTAGCCATAGGCCACCACGGTCTGGCGCTCATTGAGGTCGTTGTTGGGGTTCTGCGCAACATAGAGGGGGGTGACAACCTCTCCAGTGTTGAGGTGGATGCGGAAGTTCTGTGCCAAAACAGTGCTGGGCAGCACCGGATGGCTGAACTCAATCGGCATCGCGTCCATGAATGTCTCTGTGGCCGCGCTGTTGCTGAACCCGCCGGCCTGCACGCCTATCACGGACCCTGCCGATGTGATGTTGCGCAACGGGGCGGCGGGATCACGATTCACCAGATCAGCCACAATGCCGGCTCCGGCCTCGCTGGCCAGGGTGATTCCGTTAGGGCCTAGCAGGCCAGGGATGCCGATGATGCCTCGGAAGCCTGAGCTGGCCTCCAGAATTCTGGGCTTCTTGTTGATGCCGCCATAGATATCCGAGCGAATAACAATGTTCCGGTGCAATTGGTCGTAGGCGGATCCTTGGCCCATGGCGATCACAGCGGCGGCGCTGCTGCAAGCATGCTCGTTGTGGGCCCGTGTTGGGGAAGTGGATCTGCAGCTGAGCCCCGGTGTGTTGATCCCGGCTACGGAGCTGCGCTGGCGGTTTTCGCGCTCCTCCGGCCCCGGCGGCCAGAACGTGAACACCACCGACTCCCGGGTGGAGCTGGTGTTTGATCTGGCCGGCTCCCAGGCACTGCCTCCCCTGCTCAAGGCCCGCGCCCTGCAGCGCCTGGACACCAGGCTGGTGGATGGCAGCGTGGTGATCGCCGCCAGTGAGCACCGCTCCCAGTGGCAGAACCGGGTGGCGGCCCAGCGGCGGCTGGTGGAGCTGCTGCAGGAGGCGCTCAAGCCACCACCGCCGCCGCGGCGGCCCACCAAGCCCACCCGGGGCTCCAAGGAGCGGCGCCTCGCGGCCAAGAAGCAGCGCAGCGCCATCAAGGGCCAGCGCAGCGGCCGGGTTCAGCTGCCGGAGGATTGAGGTGTGGGCTGGGATGTCCCTGAATCTGTGCAGCCTGTACAGAATTTGGGAGGCTGTGGTTGCGAGGCCTCAGCAGCCTGGCTGTTGGGTGTGTTCAGCTCGGATCTGGGCCTTGGCCTGCTGCCACAAGCCCTCCAGTTCGCGGATCGAGCGACCGCCGAGCTCACCGCCCAGGGCCGCTTCCACCCGGGAGAAGCGATCGAGGAAGCGGCGGTTGGTGCCGGCCAGGCCGGCTTCCGGGTCCATGCCACACCAGCGGGCCACGTTCACCAGGGTGAACAGCAGGTCGCCCAGCTCCTCCTGGGCGTGGGCCTGGTTGCCGCTGGCCACGGCCTCCTTGAGCTCGTCGAGCTCCTCGTGCACCTTGTCCCACACGCCGGCGATGGTGTCCCACTCGAAGCCCGCCGCGGCGGCCTTCTTGGAGATCGTCATGGCGCCGACCAGGGCGGGCTGGCCACGCACCTTGCTGGCCAGGCGGTCGCTGAGGGGGCTGGCGGAGGCTGGCGTGGCGGATTCGGCGCTTGCTGCCTCGCGTTCGGCCTGCTCCTGGCCCTTGATCGCCTCCCACACTTCCTTCACGGCGGTGCTGTCGGCCGCCTCGGCGCCGGCGAACACATGCGGGTGGCGGCGCACCAGCTTGCTGCTGATGCCGCGGCTGATCTCGGCTAGGTCGAAGCGTCCCGCTTCGCTGGCGATCTGGGCGTGCAACACCACCTGCAGCAATAGATCGCCCAGCTCCTCACTCAGGTGCTGATCGTTGCCGTGACGGATGGCATCGGCCACCTCGTGGGCCTCCTCCAGCACATAGGGCACCAGGGAGGCGTGGGTTTGCTCCAGGTCCCAGGGGCAGCCGCCATCGGGATCCCGCAGGCGGGCCACCACGGCCTTCAGCTCCGCTAGGGCCGCCAGGGTGGGATCGGGAATGGCGCTCATGGCGGCAGAGCCTCGTGGGTTGGGCTGGCGGTCACCTTCTCACTGTGCGGCGGCGGCTGCCGCGTCGCCGCAGTAGGCGCGGGGTTTTGGGCATGGGGTCGCCGTCCTGAAGCAAGTGCAGCCAGGCGCTGGCCTCCAGGCCCACCAGGGCTGTGAGCAGCAGGGGGCGCTGCTGCAGCCAGATGGTGAGGCCTCTCTCTCGCAGGGCCTCCAGGGACGGGGCACCCAAGGGGTGTAGCAGCCAGCAGAACCCCAGCAGCACGGCCCCCAGGTAGAGCAGGCGCCCCGCCGTGCCGATCAACGGCGTGTGGGACAGCAGGGAGCGGTGGCGCAGTAGCCGGCGGTAGGGCCACCACAGCAGCCGCAGCGGTCCCCAGCGGCGGGTGGCATTGGAGCGGGTGTCCAAGTCCGGGGAGAGCAGGAGCCCGCCGATCAGAAAACCCAGGCCGGCACTGATGGCGCCACTGGGGCCCAGCCAGGGCCACCAGAGCAACGCAAAGGGGAGGCCCAGGGTCCAGGTGGCGCGGTCGTGTTGGCGGCCACTAGCCACGGGATTTTGCTAGTACCCGTTCGGCCAGGTTGGTGCCCGGTCTTAGGCGCTGG
>CALJTZ010000011.1 GCA_937975655.1 uncultured Synechococcus sp.
GTGCGGTCACGGCCATTGACACCCAGGCCCGCACAGTCACGCTGGCCAGCGGCGACGTGCTGCCCTACCGCGACCTGGTGCTGGCGCTGGGCGCCGACCCGATCCGCCTGCCCCTGCAGGGTGACGCCGCCGACACCGTGCTGTCGGTCAACGACCTGGACGACTTCGCCCGCTTCGCCGAGGCGCTGGACACCGCAGGCCCCGGCGGCCAGCAGATCCAGGCCGGTGCGGTGGCTCGAGCCCTGCTGCATGGTGAGCAGCAGGCTGTGGCCCACGGTGAGCAGCAGGGTCACCATCAGGGCGATCGTGGCCAACCAGCTGAGCAGCAACAGCCCACCCCGCCGCAGGGGGTTGGGGCCCAGCAGCAGCAGCAGCATCAGGCCGATATGGATTGGACTGATGCTCACGCCACTGCCGTAGGCCAGCAGCTCGGCCCAGAGGCTGGGGTTGATCATTGCTGGAGTGCGGGCGAGGGGGCCGTTCAGCCCCGGATTTCGAACCAGTCTTCCCTGCTGGGGGTCAGTTGTGAGGTGATCACCTGGGACACGCTGGCGCCGCTCGGCCCCCGTTCAGCCCATAGCTGCAGTTCGGTGAGCTGATGCACCGGACCTTCCACCTGGATTTCCACCGAGCCATCGGGACTGTTGCGCACCCAGCCGCTCAGGCCCATCTGTTTGGCGGTGTGGCTGCAGGCGGCGCGGTAGCCCACCCCCTGCACCTTGCCCCGCACGATCAGTCGCCAGCGCTCGATGTACTGCACGGGTCTGGGCTCGCCCCGTTCCACCCGCCGCCATTCCTTGAGGCGCTCGGCCCGGCTGCTGCGCACCAGGGGGCTCATGTCAGCGAACAGCCAGCCCGGCGCCTGGGAGCCCATTTGTCGGGGCAATTTCTTGTGCACCATGGCTGCCCTCCTGGCTGGGGAACGCGGAACTGAGGCTCCACGGTCAACCTGCCACAGCGCTCGGATTCCGGCTAGGTGGGATGGGCCACGGGGGCGTTCCAGCGCAGCAGGGTGTGCTGCTCCCGTTCCTGGCCGAGCACGCTGAAGGTGCCTGTGCCCAGCACCAGCAGGGCCCCGCCGGCGGCACCGAGCCCCAGCCATGTTCCCGCCAGGCTGCGCAGCAGATGGCCGTGGGCGAACAGGGCCACGCGACCGTCGGCTCCCGCCAGGGCGAGGCACTGCTGGATCAGCCGCTCGCAGCGCTCCTGCACCTGCTGGCGGCTCTCGCCATTGGGGCAGGGATGGCTCCACACCGTCCAATCCGGCACCGACTGGCGGATCTCGGCGGTGGTGACGCCCTCGTAGGCGCCGTAGTCCCATTCCTGCAGATCGTTGCTGATCACGGCCTGATCCCCCAGCCCCGCCAGCTCGCAGGTGCGCCGGGCCCGCTGTAGCGGACTCACCAGCACGGCCGAGAAGCTCTGGGCGGCCAGCAGGGGGGCCAGGGCCCGGGCTTCCGCCTCCCCCTCCGGCAGCAGCGGGATGTCGGTGCGGCCGGTATGGCGGCCGCTCTGGGCCCATGCGGTGGCGCCGTGGCGCAACAGCCAGAGCTCAGGCGAGGCAGTGGTCACGGTGGTAGGTGCGGGCGGCCAGGGCAAACCGTTGGGGAACCTGGCTGCAGCCCGCCCAGTGCAGATGCAGCCAGCTGGCATGCAGGCCAGGGTGGGTCCAGCCCTCGGGCCGGATCGGCGCTCCCCAGCCCTCAAGGTGCCACAGCTCGCCATGGGCGGCCACCGGATCCAGCTGCCAGCGGTGGAACTCATGGCCGCAGAGGCGCTCGCCGGGCCGCACCACCAGCCCCTCACGGCCCACGCGTGCATCGCGATAGCCCAGGCTGAGGCTGCCGCGGCGGGCGTGAAAGGGCAGCACCCCAGCCATGGGTTGGGCCACACCGGTCTGATCACAGAGGCTCTGGCCCAGCAGCAACAGTCCGCCGCACTCCGCATAGATCGGCAGGCCTGCGGCCGCCGCAGCGGCGACGGCGCTGCGGCTGCGCTGGCAGGCCGCCAGTTGGGCGGCGTGCAGTTCGGGGTAGCCCCCGGGCAGGATCAAGCCACGGCAGTCCGCCGGCAGAGGGGCATCGGCCAGGGGCGACCAGGCCTCCACGCGCAGGCCGTGGGCCGCCAGCAATTCCCCCGCCTCCGGGTAGCGGAAGTGGAAGGCCCGATCACTGGCGATGGCGATGGTGAGGGGCGCCTGGCCCCCGGGGGCAGCCGGGTGTGCCTGCAGGCACCAGGTGATCGGATCGAGGCCATCGGCTGGGGGGCTGGGGGCCGCCAGCAGGGGCCACACCTGCTCCAGGTCCAGGTGGCGTTCCGCCAGGTCGGCCCAGGCCCCCTGCCGCTCCTCCAGATCGGAGAGTTCGTGGGCTGGCAGCAGGCCCAGATGGCGGGAGGGCAGGCTGAGGCTCTCGTGGCGAGGCAGGGCCCCCAGCAGCGGCATGCCGATGCTCTGCAGGGCTTCCCGCAGCAGGGCATGGTGCCGCTCGCTGCCCACGCCGTTGAGCACCACCCCGGCGATCTGCAGGTTGGCCTGATGGTCGCGGAAGCCCCGCACCAGCGCCGCCAGCGACCCCGCCTGGCGGCTGGCCTCCACCACCAGCAGCACCGGCAGCCCCAGTTGGGCGGCCACGGCGGCGGAACTGCCTTCGCTGCTGGGCCCCTTGCCATCGAACAGGCCCATGACCCCCTCCACCACCGCTAGCTCGGCGCCGCTGCCGAAGCCGCGGTAGCTGCGCTCCACCCAGGCCTCGCCGCAGAGCAGGGGGTCGAGGTTGCGGCAGGGCCTGCCGCTGGTGGCCGTGAGCAGCTGGGGGTCCAGGTAGTCGGGCCCCACCTTGAAGGTCTGGATGCTGCGGCCGCGGCGGCGGGCCAGGGCCGTGAGCGCCAGGGTCACCAGGGTCTTGCCGCTGCCGCTGGCTGGGGCGGCGATCAGGCAGGCCATGGGGGCTGGTGGATGGGGCTACTGGGGCAGCAGCTTGGCAGCCAGGGGGGCTGCCGCCGCCAGCAGGGGGTTGGTGCTGTCGTGGCCGCCGCCCAGCAAACGGGCCATTTCCATTTCCTCGCTCTCATTGGGCAGGGGCACCACCTCCTCCGCCAGCTCCATCGAGGCCGCACCGCCGGCCTCGAGGCGCATGCAGCCCCCCGATTCCGAGCAGAGAATCACGCAGAGGGGGGCCTGGCCCGGGGGCGCACAGATCAGCCGCAGGCCCACCAGGGCCCCGGGGTGGGTCTTGGTAATGCCCACGGGCACGGGCATCAAGCGCACCTGCACGCTCTCGCCATCGCTGCGCTCGAATTCGGCGCCAATGCCCTGCTGGCCCTGGTCGCTCGGGATCCAGTAGCTGCTCTGCAGGTGCCAGCCCAGCCGGTCGGCGATCCAGGCGGCCAGCAGCAGCCCCTTCACGGGATGGTGCCCTTCCACGTCGATGTCCAGCTGCACCACCCGATCGAGGGCGCTCTGGCGGCTGGGGGGGTCGAAAGCCATCGCCAGCGACTCGCGCCAGCTGCGCAGCCGCAGCCAGTTGAGGTCGTTCACGGCCTGGCCCGTGGCGATGCGCTCCACCAGCAGATCCAGGCAGCGGCGGGGATCCCCGCTGGAGCTGTCCACCACCAGGCGGCGGGGCGGCACGGCCAGGGCCTCCAGCAGCTCGGGCGATTCATCCATTGAGCCGTTCCACCACACCCAGCAGGGCAGATCCGGTTCGATCAGGGGCTGCAGCATGGCCAGGCCCTGATGCAGGGCACCCATGCCCCCGCGCAGCACCACCACGTCGCCGCAGGCGTCCTCGCTGCCGCTGCGTTCCTCCGGCAGGGGGCAGTAGGCCGCCACCAGGGTTTCCAGGGGCTTGTCGCCCGCCAGGGTGGGAGCGAGGGTGATCAGGCGCCGTGGGCGATGGGCGCTGATGGCGCGATCCACGAATTGGCCGCGCAGGTCGTCGGCCGTGTGCTCCCCGGGCTGCTGGCCCAGGGCCCAGGCCAGCTCCGTGGCGGTGGGTGCCGTGCTGCAGGGCAACCCGCAGGCAGGAATGGCTTCGCGGGCAGCCTCCAGCAGTTCCTCGTTGAGCAGGCCACTGATGGGGCCATCGATCCGGCCCGTGCGGATCAACTGCTGCTGGAGCCAGGAGGGCTCCCACACCAGCAGCGTGAAGGTGGCAGCCCCGGCGGATCCCAGCAGCCCCTCACTCCAGAGTTTGTTGAGGTAGCCGGGCACCTCGCTGGGGGGCAACGCAAGGGGGGCCTGAAGGGTGAGCTGGGGAGCCATGGCGGGCAGTACGGCGAAGGTGGGGAGGGATCGTCAGGCGAATGGCGAACGCGCGCAGGTCAGGGGCGGCGCCACATCAGGCCGTCCTCGGCCATCAGGTTGTCGGCGGCGCCGGGGCCCCAG
>CALJTZ010000012.1 GCA_937975655.1 uncultured Synechococcus sp.
GGATGCGCTTGACTTCTTCGCGGACGGCATCCTTGGCGCGGCCGCCCTTGGAAGCCTTTTCCACCAGCTCCTTCTGCTTCTTCTTGTCACCCTTGGCCTTCTGCGCGATCTCACGGGCCAGGGTGGCACCGACCTTACCAGTGGCCACAGCCTCCTTCACTGAGTCATCGGCATCCACCAGGGCCACAGCCTCCGCCTCGATCGCATCACACAGTTCCCGCCGTTGACGGTTGAGGGCTTCGCACTCCCGGGCTAGGTCGAGGGCGCGCTCCTGATCTGTGGTGGTGAGCAGCTCCACGACCAGCTGGGGATCGCCTAGGCGTCCCACCGCATTGATGCGGGGGGCGATCTGGAAGCCCACGGTGCCCGCATCCACCGGAACGTCGTCCAGCCCTGCGAGCTGTTGCAACGCCTGCAATCCCGGCAGGGCACTGGCCTTCAACCGCGGCAGGCCATCCATGAGCCAGCGGCGGTTCACGCCCTGTAGCGGGGCCATATCGGCGATGGTGCCGATGCAGAACAGATCCAGGGCCATGGCCAGCCCTTCCTCCGAGCGGAAGGCCTTGGCCAGGGCCATCGCCAGCACATAGGCCAGCCCCACCCCGGCCAACCCTCGGTACGGCGACCCCTCCGGGGTGCAGGCCGGGTGCAGCAGGGCCAGGTAGGGCGGATGCTCGGCCGGCAGGGTGTGGTGATCGGTGAGCACCACATCCAGGCTGAGGGCCTTGGCCCGCTCGAGGGCCTCGCGGGCGGCGATGCCGTTGTCCACCGTCACCAGCAGGCGAATGCCCTCACCAGCTAGCCGCTCCACCATGGCGCTGTTGAGGCCATAGCCATCGTCGAGGCGGCTGGGGATTGCGGCCACCGGTGCCGCCCCCAGCCGTTGCAGCACCCCCACCAGCAGGGCTGTGCTGGTCATGCCATCGGCGTCGTAATCGCCGCAGATGGCCACGGCCTCGCCGCCCTTGCAGGCCTGGCGCAGGCGTTTCACGGCAGCCTTCAGATCCGGGAAATGCTTGGCGGGATCGGGCGCTTCGCCAGGCTGGAGCAGGTTTTCAATGGCTTCACGGCTGCCCAGCCCCCGCCGCTGCAGCACGGCCAGTAGGGGTTCGCTGAGCCCCAGACCCTGCAGTTCAGGGTTCGGAGCGGCCGGCACGGGCAACTGCCAGCGTTGCTCGGGGGCTGGGGAGAGCACGCCGTTGGCCGAATAGGTCCCCATCCTGCAGCGTCATGCCAGGCGGATCCAGGGCCCTAACCTCCTGGCCACGGTTGTGATGGCCCGGTGCCCTTTCCCGCGGCGCTTCTCTGGGATGTGGATGGCACCCTCGCCGAGACGGAGCTCGATGGCCATCGGCTCGCTTTCAACCGCGCCCTGGCCGAGGCGGGCTTGCCCTGGCGCTGGGATCCCGCCACCTATCTCTCCTTGCTTCCGATCAGTGGCGGGCGGGAGCGCCTGCGCTCCTTTCTCCAGCAGATGGAGGGTGCACCGCCCAGCGCCGCGCGCCTGGAGGCGTTGCAGGCCGCCAAGCAGCGCCATTACGGCGCCCTGGTGGCAGGGGGTGGCCTTGGCCTGCGGCCTGGGGTGGCCCGGCTCCTCGAGGCTGCTGCTGCCGCTGGGATTCCCCAGGTGATCGTCACCACCAGCGGACGCACCGCGGTGTCTGCCCTGCTGGAGCAGGTGCTGCCTCGCTCGCAGCCGTGGTTTCGTTTCTGGGTGTGTGGGGAGGATGTTGCCCACAAGAAGCCCGATCCAGAGGCGTACCGCCTCGCCTTGGCGCAGCTGGGTTGCGATGCCGCCCAGGCTCTGGCGATTGAGGATTCCGGCAATGGACTGCGGGCGGCCAACGATGCGGGGCTCCGCACCCTGGTGACTCGCAGTGCCTCCAGCGCGGCCGAGCCCGCGGAGGCGTTCAGTGCGGCGGCGGCGATGGTGGATCACCTGGGTGAACCCGGCTCCCCCTGTGTGGTGTGGCGCGGCCCGGCTTGCCCCGATGGCCACATCACGCTCTCCTACCTGCAGCAGCTGCTGCAGCGGCCATGACCCGACTGCCCCTCCAGGCCACCCGGTTCAACCGGCTCCAGCGCCGGGTGGCCACGGGCCTGGTCGGTGGTTTTAGTGGCAGTTGGCGTCGCCGCAGCCTGGGCCTCCTGGCCCTGCTCGTGGGCCTCTATGCCGGCAACAACCTCACGGCCTACTGGCTGCAGAAACTGGGCCAGCGGCCCATGGTGGTGCTGATCACGGTGCTGCTAGTGGAACTTCTGGTGCGCCTGCGCACCCGGCTGGTGAAGGGGGAGCCGCCCCTGGGCTGGGTGATGCTCGACAACCTGCGCATCGGCGTCGTGTATGCGCTCATGCTGGAGGCCTTCAAGCTGGGCTCATGACGCTTGAGTCCTGGATCCTGGCCGAGCTCAGTGGGCGGGTGAGCCGGGCTGAGCGCCCCTTCATCGGCCTCAATGGACCCGTGGGGGCCGGCAAGACCACCCTGGCGCGCCGCCTGCAGGAGGTGTGCGCC
This sequence comes from uncultured Synechococcus sp., assembly GCA_937975655.1. GTDB lineage: Bacteria > Cyanobacteriota > Cyanobacteriia > PCC-6307 > Cyanobiaceae > Vulcanococcus. The sequence continues at coordinate 2,514 of CALJTZ010000012.1, forward strand.
GAGGCTGGGCTGCGCCTGGCCGTGGTGTCCATCGACGATGCCTACCTGCCCTGGCAGGAGCGGCAACGCGCCATGGCCGGCAATCCCTTCGGCGTCAGCCGCGTACCGCCCGGCAGCCATGAGCCGCAACGGTTGCTGGACAGCCTGCAGCAGTGGCGGGCCCAACCCGCGGAGGGCCCTGGGGAGCTGGTGTTGCCCCGCTTCGACAAAACCCTTCGGGACGGCGATGGCGATCGTGTCGCCGATTGGTATGGAGAGGCCGATGCCCTGCTGCTGGAGGGTTGGCTGGTGGGTTGTCGGTGCCTGGATGCGCTGGCCTGGGAGGCTGGTCTGGAGAACGGTCGGGGTCTCGAGTCGTTGTCTGCGCTGGAGCGCCAGTGGTTACCCCACTGGAACCAGCAACTCGCGGCCTACCAACCGCTGTGGGATCAGCTGGATCTGCAGCTGGTGCTCTGGCCGGCGCGCTGGGAGTTGCCCCGGCGCTGGCGCCTTCAGGCTGAGGCACGCCAGCGAAAGCGCGGCGGGGGCTGGATGGCCCCCGCCGCGCTCAATGCTCTGGTGCGAGCCAGCGTGTGCTCACTGCCGCCCTGGCTCTATCAGCAGCCAGTGGTGCAGCTGGCGGATTGGGTTCGCGTGCTGGATGGACAGCGCCGCAGCCTGGAGGAGGGAAGCGGCGCTGGGATTTTGCAGCGAATCGAGGGGGCTGGCGAGGATCAGGCCTCGTCGCCTTCCTCTTCAGCCACGGGGTAGACGAAGCCCTGGGCACGACCACTCAGCACGGCCTTGCCGATGGAGAGGGCCTTCTGGGCGGCCACAGCTGCCTTGCCTTTCCAAGTGGCGTGGCGCTGGTTGCGCTTGCCCTTGGACGTTTTCTTCTTGGGAACAGCCATCCCGCTCTCGATCTGCCAAACCAAGATCTTCCGCTGCCGTCCTCCCTTTCGTCAAATCGCTAAGCTCGTGCCACTGGTAGATCCCTGTGAGCAACGGCGTTCAACCCCCTTCGGAACGCGCCGGCGATCCGCCTACGAAGGCTCCAGGCCTGATGCGTGATTTGGGTTTGTCCAAATCGCCTCCGCCCAGTTACAGCGAGCTGTTGCAACAGCTGCGCAGCGGCAAGATTAAGGAGTTGGAGCTCTCTACGGCCCGCCGCGAAGTTGCCGTGACCTATGCGGATGGTCGGCGCGTCACGGTGCCGGTGTTCAGCAACGACCAGTTGTTGCTGACCAGTGCCCAGGAGGCCCGCGTGCCGCTCACGGTGCGCGATGACCGCAAGGACGAAGCCACCGCTGGCCTGGTGGCCAACGTGCTGCTGTTGTTGTTGCTGTTCGGCGGGCTGAGCCTGTTGATCCGCCGTTCGGCCCAGGTGGCCAACAAGGCCATCGGCTTCGGTCGCAGCAAGGCCCAGATGCAGCCCGAGGGAGCCGTGGCGGTGCGCTTCGAGGATGTGGCCGGCATCAACGAGGCCAAGGAAGAGCTCCAGGAGGTGGTCACCTTCCTCAAGGAGCCGGAACGCTTCACGGCCGTGGGCGCCAAGATCCCTAAGGGCGTTCTTCTGGTGGGCCCCCCCGGCACCGGCAAGACACTGCTCGCCAGGGCCATCGCCGGTGAGGCTGGCGTGCCCTTCTTCTCGATGGCCGCCTCGGAATTCGTGGAGCTGTTCGTGGGCGTGGGCGCCAGCCGCGTGCGCGACCTGTTCCGCAAGGCCAAGGAAAAGGCGCCCTGCATCATTTTTATCGATGAGATTGATGCCGTTGGTCGCCAGCGCGGTGCCGGCATTGGTGGTGGCAACGACGAGCGGGAGCAGACCCTCAACCAGCTGCTCACCGAGATGGATGGCT
>CALJTZ010000013.1 GCA_937975655.1 uncultured Synechococcus sp.
CTTGCCCTCCGCTATCTTCTCGATGCATGGGAAGAGGCCGCCTACGAGGGCGTGGACCGCGACTGCCTCGCCACCGCGGCGATTTTCGCAGCCCTGTCCGACCTCATCACCACCTATGGCGAGGAACCCGTGGCGGTGATGTGCCAGCGCCTGCCGGAGCGCGTGCGCGCGGGCGAATTCACCTTGGCCCGCAGCCGGCAGTGACTGGCTAGAACAGCGCCTCCATCAGCAGCGCGAAGCCGAAGGCTGCAATCAGCAGGCCTGTCCAGCGGTTGACACGGTCGAGGGTCTTCTCGCCGATCCTCGCCTTGAAACGCGAGACGGCGAAGCTCACGAACAGCCACCACAGGGCGCCGCCGATCAGCACCCCGGCCACCAGCTCCCCCAGGATCGTGGGCAGCTGCAAGCGCACCAGCAGTTCGGCCAGCAGGCGTGCCGCCACAAAAATGATCAGGAAACGGCCCACCCCGATCAGGGTTTCAGCCACCTCCAGCTGATGGGCGCCGATCTCGGGCATCAGGGGCGTGGGCAAATCACCACGAGAGTCTCGTTGGTGGGCGTCAACCCCTGTGACCAGGGCTACGGTCCAGCCAAGACCTTGCCGTTGTGATGGCCATCAGCCCCGGCCCATCGCTCTCCAGCACCAGGATTGAGCTGGATCGGCTGGATGCCTGGTGGCGGGCCGCCAACTACCTGGCGGTGGGGATGATCTACCTGCAGGACAATCCGCTTCTGCGGGAACCGCTGCGGCCAGAGCACATCAAGAACCGCCTGCTCGGCCATTGGGGATCTAGCCCCGGGCAGGCCTTCATCTGGACCCACGCCAACCGGGTGATCCGCGAGCACCAGCTCGACATGATCTACCTCTCAGGCCCTGGTCACGGTGCCCCGGGGGTACTGGGTCCCACCTATCTGGATGGCTCCTACAGCGAGATTTATCCCGACAAATCCCAGGATGCGGTGGGCATGGGACGCTTCTTCAAGCAGTTCTCCTTCCCCGGCCACATCGGCAGCCACTGCACCCCGGAAACCCCCGGCTCGATCCATGAAGGCGGTGAGCTGGGCTACGTGCTCTCCCACGCCTGCGGGGCGGTGTTCGACAACCCCAACTTGATCGCCCTGGCCTGCGTGGGGGATGGCGAGGCGGAAACGGGCCCGCTGGCCACCAGCTGGCACATCAACAAGTTTCTGAACCCGGTGAGCGACGGCGCCGTGCTGCCCGTGCTGCACCTCAACGGCTACAAGATCGCCAACCCCACCCTGCTGGCCCGGATCCCCCGGGAGGAACTGGCCAGCCTGATGCGCGGCTACGGCTGGGAGCCCCTGGTTGTGGAGGGCAGCGAGCCCATGGCCATGCACCAGGCGATGGCCGCCGCCATGGATCAGGCCATTGACCGCATCCAGGCAATCCGGCGTGAGGCCCGCGCCCACGGCGAGGCCACCCGGCCGCTCTGGCCGATGCTGGTGCTGCGCTCGCCCAAGGGCTGGACGGGGCCAGCCGCGCTCAATGGCCACAAGCTCGAGGGCTTCTGGCGCAGCCACCAGGTGCCCCTGCCCGACCCCAAACACGATCCTGCCCAGCTCCAGCAGCTGGAGACCTGGCTGCGCAGCTATCGCCCTGAGGAGCTGTTCGATGCCCAGGGCCGCCTGGTGCCGCAGCTGCAGGCCCTCTCACCCCAGGGCCCGCGCCGCATGGGCTCCAGCCCCCACGCCAACGGGGGCTTGCTGCGCCGCAAGCTGAGCCTGCCCCAGAGCGCCCACTACGCCGTGGCCGTGGCCGCCCCCGGCCAGGTGGAACACGAAAACACCGCGCCGTTGGGGGAGCTGCTGCGCGATGCCATCGGCCGCAACCCCAACACCCTGCGGGTGTTCGGGCCCGACGAAACCGCCTCCAACCGCCTGCAGGCGATCTACGAGCGCAGCAAGAAGGTGTGGATGGAAGATCTGCTCCCGGAAGACGCGGACGGCGGCGAACTCTCCCGCGAGGGCCGGGTGGTGGAAATGCTGAGCGAGCACACCCTGGTGGGGATGATGGAGGGTTACCTGCTCACCGGCAGATATGGCTTCTTCCACACCTACGAGGCCTTTGCCCATGTGATCGCCTCGATGTTCAACCAGCACGCCAAATGGCTCGAAAGCTGCATCCACCACGCCCCCTGGAGGGCTCCGATCGGCCCCTGGAACTGCCTGATTTCCTCCACCGTGTGGCGGCAGGACCACAACGGCTTCACCCATCAGGATCCCGGCTTCATCGATCTGGCCGGCAACAAGAGCGGCGAGGTGGTGCGTGTTTACCTGCCGGCCGATGCCAACTGTCTGCTGGCGGTGGCGGAGCAGGCCCTGGTGGACACGAATGTGTGCAACATCATCGTGTCCGATAAGCAGAAGCACCTCCAGTACCTCAGCCTTGAGCAGGCCCGCACCCACGTGGCCAAGGGCATCGGCCTGTGGAGCTGGGCCAGCAACGATCACATCGGCCAGGAACCCGACGAACCAGATGTGGTGATGGCCTGCGCGGGGGACATTCCCACCAAGGAAACCCTGGCTGCAGTAGAGATCTTGCGCCGCGAGATCCCCAGCCTCAAAATCCGTGTGCTCAATGTGGTGAAGCTGTTCGCTCTCACCCAACCGAGCGAACACCCCCACGGCCTCAGCGACCGCGATTTCGATGCGCTGTTCACCACCGACAAGCCGGTGATCTTCAACTTCCACGGTTACCCGTGGTTGATTCACCGGCTCACCTACCGCCGCACCAACCACTCCAACTTCCACGTGCGCGGCTACAAGGAAAAAGGCAACATCAACACCCCCCTGGAGCTGGCGATGAACAACCAGATCGACCGCTTCAACCTCGTGATCGACGTGATCGACCGCGTGCCTCGCCTAGGCTCCCGCGCCGCCCACGTGAAGGAGCAGATGAAGGAGGCCATCCTCGCCAACCGCTCCTACGCCCACGACCACGGCATGGATGCGCCGGACGTCACCGATTGGCGCTGGAACGCCACAACCACCGCCAACCTGGAGGCAGCCCGATGAGTGAACACCAAGCCCGACGCCTGCAACTGCCCACCCCGGGCTGTTACGCCGACCCCGACCGCAGCGGCCTGAACGCCGATGACGTGTTCGACGGCATGGCCGAACACCTCTTCTACACGCTGGGCAAGCTCGCCCCCACCGCCAGCCGCCACGACCTCTACCTGGCCCTGAGCCATGCGGTGCGCGACCGGCTGATGACCCGCTATCTGGCGGGCATCGAAGCGATCCGGGCCACCCCCACCCGAGCAGTGGCCTACCTCTCCGCCGAGTTCCTGATCGGCCCGCAGCTGGAGAACAACCTGCTGATGCTGGGCATCCAGGACGCGGCAGCGGAGGCCCTGCGGCGCTTCGGCATCAACGACCTCGAGGAAATCCTCGAAGTGGAGGAAGAACCGGGCCTGGGCAATGGCGGCCTCGGACGGCTGGCCGCCTGCTTCATGGAATCCCTGGCCACCCTGGAGATTCCCGCCACCGGCTATGGCATCCGCTACGAGTTCGGCATCTTCGACCAGCTGATCCGCGATGGCTGGCAGGTGGAGATCACCGACAAATGGCTCAAGGGGGGCTGGCCCTGGGAAATTCCCCATCCGGATCAGGCCTGCTTCGTGGGCTTCGGCGGTCGTACCGAGAGCTACCGCGATGAGCGGGGCAACTACCGGGTGCGCTGGATCCCCGACGAACACGCCATCGGCGTTCCCCACGATGTGCCGGTGCTTGGCTACCGGGTCAACACCTGCGATCGCCTGCGGCTGTGGCGAGCCGATGCCAGTGAGAGCTTCGACTTCTACGCCTTCAACATCGGCGACTACTACGGCGCCGTTGAAGAAAAGGTGGGGTCTGAGACCCTCTCCAAGGTGCTCTACCCCAACGATGGCACCGATGAAGGTCGCCGGCTGCGGCTCAAGCAGCAGCACTTCTTCGTGAGCTGCTCCCTGCAGGACATGCTGCGCAGCCTCGAGCAGCGGGGCATTCCCGTGCAGGAGTTCCCCGACCACTGGGCGGTGCAACTCAACGACACCCACCCCTCGATTGCCGTGGCCGAGCTGATGCGGCTGCTGCTCGACGACAAGCACCTGGAGTGGGATCAGGCCTGGGACATCACCTGCCGCTCCCTGGCCTATACGAACCACACCCTGCTGCCCGAGGCCCTGGAGAAGTGGGGGCTGCAGCTGTTCGGCTCGCTGCTGCCGCGCCACCTGGAACTGATCTACGAGATCAACCGCCGCTTCCTGCAGACCGTGCGGCTGCGCTACCCGGGCAATGAGGAGATTCTGCGCAAGGTGTCGATCATTGATGAGGAGGGCAACAAGGCCGTGCGCATGGCCAACCTCGCCACCGTGGCCGCCCACCACGTGAATGGCGTGGCCGCCCTGCACAGCGAGCTGGTGAAAACCAAGCTGTTGCCGGAATTCGCCGCCCTCTGGCCGGAGAAATTCACCAACGTGACCAACGGCGTGACCCCACGGCGCTGGATGGCCCTCTCCAACCCACCGCTGAAGGAGCTGCTGCGGGAAACCATCGGCGAAGGCTGGGTGGCCGATCTCGACCAGCTACGCCAGCTGGAGCAATTCCAGGACGACGCCAGTTTCCTGGAGCGCTGGCAGCAGACCAAGCTGGCCAGCAAGCGCAAGCTGGCCCACTACATCCACCGCCAGAGCGGACTGCTGGTGGATCCCGCCTCCCTGTTCGACGTGCAGGTGAAGCGCATCCATGAATACAAGCGCCAGCACCTCAATGCCCTGCAGGTGGTGGCCCAGTACCTGCGTATCAAGAACGGCCAGGCCCAGGGGCTCGCGCCCCGCACCGTGATCTTCGGCGGCAAGGCAGCACCGGGCTATTACATGGCCAAGCTGATCATCCGCTTCATCAATGGCATCGCCGAAACGGTGAATGCCGACCCCGACATGGACGGCCGCCTGCGGGTGGTGTTCCTGGCGGATTACAACGTGAAGCTGGGAGAGCGGGTGTACCCCGCCTCCGATCTCTCCGAACAGATCTCCACCGCCGGCCTGGAAGCCTCCGGCACCGGCAACATGAAATTCGCCATGAACGGGGCCCTCACCATCGGCACCCTGGATGGCGCCAATGTGGAGATCCGCGAGCAGGTGGGGGCGGAGAACTTCTTCCTGTTCGGCAAGAACGAGAGTGAGATCGCCGCCCTCCATGCCGAGGGCTACCGGCCCTGGGAGCTGATCCCCACCATGCCAGAACTGGTGGAGGTGCTCAAACTCGTGGAGCAGGGCCATTTCAGTGGCGGCGATGGCGACCTGTTCCGGCCGCTGCTGCAGAACCTCACCGGCCGTGATCCCTTCTGCGTGCTGCCCGACTTCGCCGATTACATGCGCGTGCAGGACTGCGTGAGCCGTGCCTGGGCCGACCGCACGGCCTGGAACCGCATGTCCCTGATCAACACAGCCCGCACTGGCTTCTTCTCCTCCGATCGCTCGATCAAGGAGTACGCCTCGCGCATCTGGAAGGCCGAGCCGTTCCCCGTCACCATCTCCTGCGAGCTGGACAGCTGAGTTCAGGGGCCATGACGGCTGCGGCAAGCCTGGTGCTGGTGCTGAACGTGGGCAGCTCCAGCCTCAAGGCAGCCCTGATTGGCCCTGATCGGCCTTGGCAAGGGCAACACAACCTGGCGGGAGGGCCGATCGAGGCCGCCCTGGAGCAGTGGTTGGCCCCCCAGCTGCAACCCTGGTGGCCCCGGATCCAGCTGGCCGGCCACCGGGTTGTGCATGGCGGTGCCCGCTTCACGGCCCCCACCCGGATCCAGCCCGCCCTACTGCAGGAGCTGGAGGGCCTGGTGCCCCTGGCACCACTGCACAACGGACCGGCCCTCGCGGCCATCCGCTGGCTGCTGGCCACCCGGCCGGAGCTGCCCCAATGGGCCTGCTTCGACACCGCCTTTCACGCCAGCCTGCCGCCGGAGGCCTACACCTACGCCCTGCCTCGGGCCTGGCGTGAGCAGGGCTTGCGCCGCTTTGGCTTCCACGGCCTGAACCATCAACACGTGGCGGAAACAGCCGCTGACCGTTGGCGCGCCGCGGGCCGCTGCGGCCTGCCCCGCCTGATCAGCTGCCACCTGGGGGCGGGCTGCTCCCTGGCGGCCATCCGCGAGGGCCGCAGCATCGACACCACCATGGGCTTCACCCCCCTGGAGGGGCTGGTGATGGCGAGTCGGAGTGGCACGGTGGATCCGGGGCTGCTGCTGGAGCTGCTGCGGCAGGGGCTCAGCCCTGATCAACTGCACCAGAGCCTGAGCCATGAGAGCGGCCTGCGGGGCCTGTCGGGGCTCAGCGGCGACTGGCAGGAACTGCGCCGCGCCACCGCCGCAGGCCATGGAGACGCCCAGCTCGCCCTGGCGGTGTTCCTGCATCGCCTGCGGGCCGGCATCGGCGCCATGGCCGCCAGCCTGGGGGGCGTGGATCAGATCGCCCTGAGCGGCGGTATCGGCGCCCATGACCCCCAGCTGCTGGAGGAGCTGCGGCTCACGCTGCAGTGGCTGGGCCCCTGCGAGCTGCTTCAGGTTCCCGCCGACGAGGAGGGCATGGTGGCCCGCCAGTGCCTGCGGGCCAGCGCCAGCTAACTGCGATCGGGCAGATCAGGCGTCTGGTGCAGCAGACGGTTGAGGCGCAGCCGATCGGCGTTGAGGGGGTCGGGAGCCAGCTCTCCGGCCAGCTCACGGAACTTCTGCTCCACGTCGTCCGGAACGCGCACATCAAAGATGCGCTCCATCAGGGCCTCGATCGAAAACAGATGGGCGTTGATGTTCTCCAGATCGCCGATCGCCTGCTGGATCGCGTCGGTTTCCGGGGGTTCGGCGGAACCAGCGCCAGCCGGAGCAGCCGGCGACGGGGATGCGGCGGCCGGGCTCTCGCCATCGCCGTGGGTTTTCTGCAGCTCCTCGAGCACACGACCCGCGAGGGTGCGGAAGGACTGCAACGCTGCCCAACTGAGTTCCTGCTGCTGCCGCAGCGTGGGGTTCTCGCGGATCAGGCGGTCGTGCTCTCGGTAGAACCGCTGGCAATCAGGGCATTGGCAGGGCTCTTCCGGCACCGCAGTCCCTTCACTTCTCAACGCCCATCATGGCACCAGGCCTGAAGCACTTTGAGGCCAGTCGTCAAGCGGCGCGGGAATCGTTGCCGGCCAGGCCGTTGCGATCGTCCTCCTCGGGTGCCTCACTGGCACCGGGGATGGGGATCTCGATCGAGCTCACCACCTGAATCACATCGCGCAGGCGCATGGAATCGGCAAACCAGGCCATGGCCTGATCCACATCCCCTTCCGCCACCGCTTCATTGGCGCTGTCCTCATGGGCTTCGGCGAGCAGGGCCAGCCAGCAGAGGCAACGGGCCTGCATCACCGAGAGATCGAGGCCATCGGGAAGGCTGTCAACGATCCGTTCGCTCTCCTGTTGCACGAGCAGCCTCAGCCGGAGATCATGCAGCTGTGCCATGACGTCATGACGACTGACACCACGCTAGCGGCAGTGGCAACCCGAAGGCCTGCACTAGATGTGGTGGACCTGACCGAAGACCTTGAGGGTGGCGAAGCACGTCTGGAGCTATCGCCCACAGAGCTGACGGACAGCAGCCACGAAGGCATGGGCCGGGCCCTGGTCCCGGAACAGACGATGGGAGCGCTGAGCAATGGCTTCGCGCATCTCGGAAACGAAATCCGAATCGTCCAACAAACGACAGGAGAGGTTCACATATCCCTCAGCATCGTTGGCAACCAGTTCTTCCAACTCCATCACCCGCAACATCGCCACGGTGTGGCGGCCTCGCATGAAGCGTCCAGGCCAGCTGACAACCGGACAGG
>CALJTZ010000014.1 GCA_937975655.1 uncultured Synechococcus sp.
TCAGAGCCGTTGGTTCATTCTCCCGCAGGCGGTGGGCTTTTTCAGCAGCCTCCTAGAGTTGGTCGTCTAGATGGTCAACGGCCATGGTGCAGGTGACGGTGGCGGAAGCCAAGACCCAGCTCTCCAGCCTTCTGGATGCGGTGGAGGCCGGCGAGGCCGTGGTGATCACCCGCCGCGGCAAGCCCATCGCCGAGCTGGTGCCGCGTTGCAACGTGCGTGATCTGCTGCCACAGCTCGCCGCCCTGCGAGAAGGGTTACCAGAGCAGCAAGCCAGCGGTGTGGAGACCATGCGGGCACTCCGGGACGACTCCCGCTACTGATGCTCTACATCGACACCTGCGTACTGCTGGCGGTGCTAATGCCAGAAGTGCACTCCTCCGTCGCGGCGGCATTTCTTGAGGAGGCCAGTGCACCGCTGGCGATTAGCTCCTGGAGCGTCACTGAGCTTCATTCCGCCCTCGGCCTGAAGGTGCGAACCAAGGCCCTGAGCCACGCGCAGGCCGAGACGGTGCTGCAGGGCTTTGAGCGCAGCCTGGCGCCGGGTCTGCTGGTGCTGGAGCTGGAGCCGCAGGACTTCCGCAATGCCAACGCCTGCCTGCGCGGCTGGAGCACGAGCTTGCGCGCTGCGGATGCTCTGCACCTGGCCATCGCCAGCGGCCGTGGCGCCACCCTCTGCAGCCTGGACGCTCCGTTCGTAGCGGCTGCCCAACAGCTGGGCCTGCAGGCTGAACTCCTGTCAGCAGGAGAAAGGCCAGTCAGCGATTAAGCGCTGCGCTGCCGTGCCGCCCAGACGTGCTGGGCCCAGCCCGGCTTGTAGCCCCGCTCCTGCTCACGCTGCAGCAGCTCCTCGAAGGTGCGGCAGCCAGCGGCCGGGTGCGTGCGCCGCGGCCGTTGCTGTTGCTGCTTGGGCTTTGGCCGGTGGCGGGCTGCGCCCGTGACTTCCACCAGTTCACCCTCAACCTGCTGCAGCACTCGGCGCTGCTCATCGCGCTCGTCGGTCAGGAACAGATGGCCGCAGTCGGGGCAGAGCTGGGCTGCGCTGGGGCAGCTGCAGAAGCAGACCGGACAGTCCTTGATCGGAATCGAGACCCCCTCGCGCCTGCGGCGGCCGGCCAGGTTCCACTCGCGCTCATCGGTGGGCAGGCCATGGCGATGGGCATTGCCGACGTGATCGAGGATCACGGCCTCCTGCTTCCCAGGTGCGGGCCGCAGGGCCCGGCCGACCATCTGCAAGTAGAGGGGCAGGCTGGCTGTGGGGCGCATCAGGATCGCGCCGCCGACCGAGGGGATGTCGGTGCCCTCGGAAATGATCATGCAGCTGGTGAGGACCTCCACCTCGCCGGTGCCGAGGCCAGCGATCAGGCGCTTGCGCTCCTCCGCCGGGGTGCTGCCGCTCACCGAGGCGGCGCGAATTCCCGCACTGCGGAAGGCCGCGGCCATCTGCTCGGCGTGCTCGATCGTGCAGCAAAAGCAGATGGCCGTGCTGGGGTGAAGCCGGCGCTGGTAGTGCGAAACGGCATCGCCGATGGCGGCCCGATCGCCAAAGGCGCGTGCTGCCTCCTCCAGATCGAAGTCGCCCATGCGGCGCCGCAGTTTGCTGTTTCGGGCCCCTGGCCAGGAGAAGACTCTGGGCCGGGCCAGCCAGCCCTGCTCAACCAGCCAGGCCGCTGAAGGCCCCAGCACCAGGGCCTCGAAATAGCCGCCGGCCTCCACGCCCAGCCCCTTGCCGTCGAGCCGCTCGGGCGTGGCGGTCTTGCCGATCAGGTAGGCCTGGGGCCAGGCGTTGATGACCCGGCCCCAGATATTGCCGACAACCAAGTGGTGGGCCTCGTCCTGAATGATCAGATCCGGCGCTGACAGCCCTTCGAGCCGCCGGACTACGGTTTGCACTGACCCCACCGCCACCTGGCGGCCCTGCAGGGGGTGGCCCGGAGCGATCACGTCGGGCTCCAGGCCCCAGGCCCGCACCGTGCCGGTGAGCTGGTCGATCAGCTCCGCCCGGTGGGCGAGCACCAGCACGCGCCGGCCCTTGCCGGCTGCCCCCTGCACGATCGCG
>CALJTZ010000015.1 GCA_937975655.1 uncultured Synechococcus sp.
GATCGAGGCGTGGGCCCCCCTTCTGCTGTTTCGCTGGTACGGCGACGGAGCCCCCGCCAGCGCCCCACCAAGCCAGCTCGATCTCAACCGCGCCGGCGCCGCTGAGCTGGCGCGCAGCCTGCCCCAACTCGGCCAGGAACGCTGCCAGAGGCTGCTGCGAGAGCGGCAACGGGCGCCGTTCCTCGACCTGGCCGATCTGCAGCAGCGGCTGCAGTTGCCCGCGGCGGTGGTGGAACAACTGATTGGCAAGGTGCGCTTCGGCAAGGGTCCGGCCGGGCCTGAATTGCCCCGCTCCGCCTGAGGCTTCATGGCGCCCTCCCCTCAGGCCCGCCAGGGCCAACTGTTCGGCGACGAGACGGGCCTGGGCGGTGGTGCTGGGCACACCCTGCCGCTGCTCGAGCACCAACTGCTGGAGTGGCAGCAGCGCCTGGCGGGCCACCAGAGCCCGCTGTTTGCAGCCGCAGCCCAGGGCCTGGCCAGCGGCACCGCCCAGGGCAGCTTGTTTGCGTCCGCCGGCCAGGCCGGCTTGGCCCTGAGCCTGAATCCGCTAGCCCTGGCGGCCCAACACCTGCAGTTCTGGCGCTGGCCCCAACCCCAGCAGCAAGGAGCGGCCCTGTATTTCGTGCTCGATCAACCGCCCCACCGCCCCGAACCGCTGCTGCTCTACGTGGGCGAAACCGGCCGGGCCGATCAGCGCTGGAAGGGCGAGCACGATTGCAAGAGCTACCTGGCCGCCTACGGCGAAGCCCTGCAGCAGGTGGGCCTGGGCAGCCAGCTCAGCATCCGTTTCTGGAACGACGCCCCGGCCCAGGTGAAACCGCGCCGGGCCCTGGAGCAGGAGCTGATCCGCCACTGGTTGCCGCCGTTCAACAAGGAAACCCGGGGCCGCTGGGCCACACCCTTCACCACCGATCTCGACTGATCGCCCTACCATCGCGCCCACCCGCGACACCCCGATGGCCATGGAGTTCCGCTGCAGCCCCAGCACCCTGCGCGACTGGAGCGGCGACACCCTGGCGGTGGGCCTGTTCAGCGGCGAGGCCTCAGCGGCCGCCCTGGCCGCGCTGGACGCCCGCTTCGGTGCGGGCGTAAGTGAGCGGCTCAAGCAACGCCGCTTCAAGGCCAAGGCCGGCGAGTGCCTCAACCTGGAGCTACTGGGCCAGACGCCCGGGAGCCTGCTGCTGATCGGCCTGGGGGAACCGGCCGGCTTTGGGCTGGATGGCGTGCGCAAGGCCGCCGCCACTGCCGCCAAGGCCAGTGCCGCCGCTGGAGCCGGCAGCCTCGGCATCGCCCTGCCGGTGGAGGGCCTCGAACCCGTGGCTGCCGCCGCCGCCATCGCCGAAGCGGTGCGCCTGAGTCTGTTCAGCGATCAGCGCTTCAAGAGCGAGGCGGACCCGAAACCCGTGCCCACGGCCGTGGAGCTGCTGGGCCTGCCGGAGGGAGCTGCCGGCGGCCTCAGTGCCGTAGCAGCCATCTGCAGTGGCGTGGAGCTGGCCCGGGAACTGGTGGCAGCACCGCCCAATGTGGTGACCCCCCAGGCCCTGGCCGACACCGCAGCCGCCATCGCCCAGGCCTTCAACCTGGAGCTCAAGGTGCTGGAGCGCGCCGACTGTGAGGCCCTGGGCATGGGCTCCTACCTGGCGGTAGCCCAGGGCTCCGACCTGCCACCCAAATTCATCCACCTCACCTATCGCCCCACGGGCCCGGTGACCCGCCGGCTAGCTCTGGTGGGCAAGGGCCTCACCTTCGATTCCGGCGGGTACAACCTCAAAACAGCCGGCTCCCAGATCGAGATGATGAAGTACGACATGGGCGGCAGCGGAGCCGTACTGGGGGCCATGCGCGCCATCGCCGAGCTGAAGCCGGCAGGCCTGGAGGTGCACATGATCGTGGCCGCCTGCGACAACATGATCAGCGGCGGGGCCATCCACCCCGGCGCGATCGTGACCGCCTCGAACGGCAAGACGATCGAGATCAACAATACCGATGCCGAGGGTCGCCTCACCCTGGCCGATGCCCTGGTGTACGCGAGCAAGCTGGAACCCGATGCCGTTGTGGATCTGGCCACCCTCACCGGCGCCTGCCTGATCGCGCTGGGCGAGGAGATCGCCGGCCTGTGGTCACCCAACGACCACCTGGCCGCCGCCCTGGTGGGCGCCGCCGAACAGGGCGGTGAAGCCCTCTGGCGCATGCCCCTGCGGCCCTCCTACCGCGAGGGCCTCAAGAGCGGCCTGGCGGACATGAAGAACACCGGCCCCCGCCCCGGCGGATCGATCACCGCCGCCCTGTTCCTGCAGGACTTCGTGGGCCAGGACATCCCCTGGGCCCATCTGGACATCGCCGGCACCGTGTGGAGTGACAAGGGCCGCGGCATGGACCCGGCGGGCGCCACCGGCTTCGGGGTGCGCACCCTGGTGAACTGGGTGCTGGCCGGTGGAGCGGCCTGAACGGGTGGAACCCAGCCGGAGGCTCCCCGTAACCTGAACCCAGCGTCCCCAGCACCAGGTTCCAATGGCCGTTCCCAAGATTCGCTGGTATGTGAAGGCCCAAGCCGGGGTGCTGCTACTGCCGGCGGGTCTGTGCCTGTTCGGCGAAGCGGTGCAGCGGCGCACGCTGCAGGTGCTGGGCCAGCCCCACGGCCCCTGGTTCTGGTACGGCACCTTGAGCCTGATTGCGATCGTGGCAGGCGTGGGGCTGATGATCGAGAGCGGCCTGTTGCGGGGTTACCCCGGCCAGCAACAGCGCTGAGCCAGGCGCCTGACTCAGGCCGCCATCACCCGCGCCGCCGGTACAGCGGAGCTGCCGAGCACATCCTCCGGCTGCTCCAGGGCATGGATCTGCCAGCGGGCCCGATCGCCGAACTGTGCGAGCAGGCGATCCAGATCGTCAGACGCCTGCTTGGGGCTCTCGTAGGGGCCGATGTGACGGGTTACCAGGCCGTCCCGAATGGTCAGCAGATACATACACACACCTGCACCTGAGCTCCATGCAAGTTAGGAGCAACTGCCCAGAGAAAAAAGGGCGGAAACCCGCTCCAGCACTCAAAAAAGGGGCAGAAACGCTGCAGCTGTCTTCAGCTTTTCCATAGAAAGCCCCTAGTCAGCGGGCCGTGACCCAAGCCCCACTGCTGCGGGCTTGGGGGCCCCACAGGGCATCGAGGCGTTGATCGCGGCCGCAGGCCCAGCGGTAGTACCGATATTTCACCGCATTGCGCTCTGCGTAATTCTGGTGATAGCTCTCCGCGGGCCAGAAGGTCTGGAGCGGCTTGATCTGCACCTTGAGGGCTGCCACCGGCCGGCCCAGTTCCTTGGCGGCCGCCTGCAGACTGGCCCGAGCCTGCTGCGCCTGAGCCTCGCCACTGGTGAAGATCACCGGGCGATAGGAGGGGCCACGATCACAGAACTGGCCGCCCCCATCGGTGGCATCCACGTTGCGCCAATAGGCCCGCAGCAGGGTGGGATAGCTGATCTTGGTGGTGTCAAAGCGCACCTCCACCACCTCTTGATGGCCCGTGCCACCGGCGGACACCTGCTTGTAGGTGGGGTTCTTGAGGCTGCCGCCGCTGTAACCACTCACGGCCTCCACCACGCCCGGCAGCACTTCGAGATCGTGCTCAAGGCACCAGAAGCAGCCGCCGCCGAATACCGCCTCCTCGATGGCGGCCTGGGCCGGGGCACCCAGGCCCAGGAGCACCAACAGCACCAGCGCAAGCAGGCGGACACGGCTCATGGCAAGGCGTCGAGGATGGCCGCAGCAGCCCGGCGGGTCACGCCGGTGTCCCCCAGGGCCTGATGGAGCCGACGGTAGCCAGCTTCGATGCGGCCCCGGGCCTCGGCTGAAGCGAGCAGCGGTAGCGCCTCGGCCACGATCGCCTCGGCGGTGAAGCCGTCCTGCAACAACTCGGGCACGAGCCGTTCCCCCAGCACCAGGTTCACCGGGGAGATGTGCTCCACCTGGAAGCGCAGCAGATGCTTGGCCAGCCAGGCCGTGGGGCGGCTCACCCGATAGCCCACCACCTGGGGCACCCCCCGCAGGGCCAGCTCCAGATTCACCGTGCCCGACTTGGTGAGGGCGAGATCGGCGGCGGCACAAAGGGTGGGCCGCAGGCGATCGGCATCGGCCGCCTTCACCACCTCGGCCTTCACCCCCGCCGCCGCCAGCAGCTCCGCCAAGGGCGCCTCGAAGGAGGCCAGGCCCGCCGGCACCATCACCCGCAACCCCGGCAGGCGACGCTGCAGCTCTGCCGCCGCCGCGGCCAGGGGCGGCAACAGGTAGCGGAGCTCCTGGGTCCGCGAGGCCGGCAACACCAGCAGCAACTGCTCCCCTGGCTGCAGTCCCAGCGCAGCCCGGGCTGTCTCGCGGCTGGGCAGGTCCACCAGGGTGTCGAGCAGGGGATGCCCCACCCAGGTGACATCTGCCCCGCGGGCGGCGTAGAAGCGGGCCTCTTCGGGAAAGATGGCCAGGATCTGATCGGTGAAACCGATCAAGCGGGTGGTGCCGCCATCGCCAATGCGGAACGCCCACTCCTGGGGGGCGATGTAGTACGTGATCGGCACGTGGGGCAAGCGGCGCTTGAGCTTGAGGCCCAGGCCCACGTTCGCGCCCATGTAATCGATCAACACCACCCCATCGGGAGGCGATTGCGCCAGCCAGCGGTTCACCCGCCGCTGCAGCCGCAGGGTGGGCAGCACCAAAGGCAGCGCCTCCCAGAGGCCGATGGCCCCCATGGGCGCGGTGTTGGCCAGCAGCCGGGCCCCGGCCCGCTCCATGCGCTCACCACCCAGGGCCACGATCTCGAGCTGCTGGTCGCGCTCAGCAGCCACCTGCTGCAGGGCCTGCACCAACAGGTGCTCCTGCACAAGATCCACAAATGCAACAAAAGATGATGGCACAACAGGCGTTGGATAGACAAAATCAAAAGAAACAATTGCAAGATCAGATTAAGCAAACACAAGAGCAGTTAGCAGATCTACAAAAACAACTGGCAGCTATAAAATGAGATTTTTTGAATTTAGTGGCGATGACGAAGGCGACAGATTTGTTATGGTTCTTAGAAACTATATTGGTCGAGCCGCAAGTAAAAAAGCACCTGCTAAATTAAATTGGAATGGGCTTAATAAAGTACTGGCCACGAATGGTTTTGAGTTAACAGCAGACTACGAAACATTTAAGGCTATGTACGATTCAATCCCAACTATACAGCAAATGGTCAAAAATTTTAACGCTGACGGGATTGAATTAAATGTTCCAGGCGCACCAGA
>CALJTZ010000016.1 GCA_937975655.1 uncultured Synechococcus sp.
GCAATGAGCACCGAGCCTGCCTGGGTGAGGCGCAGCTGACAGCCAATGGTGTTGAGGCATCGCTGCGGCATGCTGCTCGTGCTCGGGTTCTGCCCTGTTGAGACTAAAACTGAGCAGGATGTTGCTCCTGTAGGCGTGGTGTCTTGATGGTGTTGCCTGATCCCAGCGGTTCTCAGTTGCTGGCCCTCGAACTGGCCGCTCGCCGGGACGGCACGGGGGTGGAGCCCTCCGCTCTGCTGGGCGTTTGGCGGCTCGATCAGGTGTGGCCCAAGGCCAGCAGCGTGCCCTCGGCCTTCAGTGGCGCGCTGTTGCGGGGGGTGGGGGCACGGCTGGAGATCTCAGCTCCTGATGCTGGTGCCGAGGCTCTGAAGCTCTGCAATGCCGTGAACCTGGGCGCCCTGGAGCTGCGCTTCAGCGGCAACGGCCACCTGCGCGGTCGAAGGCCGCTGCTGGAGTTCAGCTTTGAGCGGCTGGAGCTCAGGCTGGCCGGCCGACTGTTGCTGCAGCGGGCCCTGCCCCAGCCCCCGCCACGCCGCCTGCCCTTCTTTGCCCTGATCGCCCGCGATCCCGCCGGTTGGCTGGCGGCCCGCGGCCGTGGTGGTGGGCTCGCCCTCTGGCGCTGGGCTGGGGCCTCCGAACCTTGAACCAGCGGAGTGTTCAGGCCCACATCGAGGCCGCACCCCTGTCCTCGATGCAGTGGCTGGTGTGGGTCCTGGCCACCGCCGGCAAGTTCTTTGAGGGCCTGATCGTCTTCATGGGGGGCATTGCCCTGCCCCTGGTGAGTGAACAGTTCCAGCTCACCGCCCTGGATCGGGGCCTGGTCACGGCGGCCCCCCTCGTGGGGATCCTGATCGGGGCCCTGGGGCTGGGGGGGCTGGCCGATCGCCTCGGCCGCAAGCCGGTGTTCATCGCCGAGATGCTGCTGCTGGTGGTGGGCCTGGTGGCGGCAGCGCTCAGCCCCAGCAGCGCCTGTTTAACGGCCAGCCTGGCCGTGGTGGGGCTGGCCCTCGGCGCCGACTATCCCGCCGCCCACCTGGTGATTTCCGAGAGCATCCCCGCGGCGATTCGCGGCCGGCTGGTGCTGGGGGCCTTCAGCTGCCAGGCCCTGGGGGCCGTGCTGGGCACCGCGTTGGCGGCGCTGCTGCTGGGCCTGCGCCCGGTTCTGGGTACCTGGCGCCTCTTCTATCTGTTGCCCGTGCTGCCGGTGTTGCTGGTGGCCTGGGGGCGCCTGTTCCTGCCGGAGAGCAGTCCCTGGCTGCTGAGTCGCGGCGATCTGGCGGGGGCGGAGCGGCAGTTGGCGCGGCTGCTCAACCGTCCCGAGCTGAGCCTGGAGCCCGCGGCACCCATGCCGCCTGAGGTGGAGGCTCCCTGGCGCCAACTCTTCCAGCCCCAGCTCCTGCGCGCCACCACCCTCAGCGCCGTGCCGTGGTTTCTGCAGGATGTCTCCACCTACGGCATTGGCCTGTTCACGCCGGTGATCATGGCGGCGGCGTTCGGCCTGGGTTCCCTGGATAGCGGCGAAGCCGCCCTGATTCACAACGATCTGCTGGCCGCCCGTGGCACCGCTGGGATCAACCTGGCCTTTCTGGTGGGGATTGCGGTGGCGATGGGGCTGGCGGATCGCTGGGGCCGCATTCCGCTGCAGATCCTGGGCTTTGGCGGCTGTGCCGCGGGCCTGCTGCTGGCCGCTGCCGGCGCCAGCCCCAGCCACCAGCAGCTGCCCCTGATCGTGGCGGGCTTTGTGCTGTTCCAGTTCATGACCAACCTGGGCCCCAACGCCCAGACCTACCTGCTGGCGGGCGAGGTGTTTCCCACGTCCCTGCGGGGCCTCGGCGCGGGCTTTGCGGCCGCCGCCGGCAAGCTCGGGGCCGTCTTGGCGGCGCTTGGCTTCCCCCTGTTCCTGGCCCACTGGGGGCTGCACAGGTTGCTGCCCCTGCTGGCCCTCTGCTCGCTGCTGGGGGCTGCCGTCACCTGGTGCTGCCGGATCGAAACGAAGGGGCTGGATCTCCACCCCTCGAGCCCGGCCCAGTCCACGGGCTGATCGGCTGCCGGCGTTGCCCCGGCCTCGCCAACATGGACCTAACTGCAATCTGCATGCGCCATGGCCTGTCCCCACTGCGGCAGTTGGTCCGTACGGGCCGATCGCAGCCTGGCTGGCCGGATGGTGTGTGGCCGCTGCGGCACGCCCCTCCAGGGGGTGCAGGCCCGCGGCGGCCGTGGGCCTGTTCGCGCCAGGCCCCGGGTGCGCCTGGGCTGGCTGGTGCTGGCGGTGGTAGGCACGGCCGCAGCCCTGGCGGCGGTGGGGCCAGGATCCCGTCAGCCCCTGCCCAGCAGCTGGCCGCCGCCGCAGCCTGCCCTGCCCCAGTCATGACGCCAGCCATTGCCCTCACCATCGGCGGCAGCGATTCCGGCGGCGGTGCCGGCATTCAGGCCGACCTCAAGACCTTTCTGGCGCTGCAGGTGCATGGCTGCTCCGCGATCACCTGCATCACGGCCCAGAACACCTGTGGTGTGAGCCGGGTGGATGCCGTGGCAGCGGCGGCCCTCACGGCCCAGTGCGCGGCGGTGTGTTCCGATCTGCCCGTGGCGGCTCTCAAGACCGGGATGCTGCTTAACCGCTCCTTGATTGAGGCCACCGCCGAGGTGCTGCAGGGCCTGGCTATTCCGAAACTGATTGATCCGGTGATGGTGTCCCGCGCCGGCGCGGTGCTGCTGGAGCCCCAGGCCATCGACGGCTACCGCCAACTGCTGCTGCCCCAGGCGGAGCTGATCACCCCCAACATCCATGAGGCCCAGTTGCTCAGCGGCCGCTCCATTGCCGATGCGGCCGAGGTGGAGCAGGCCGCAGCGGCCCTGGTGGATCAGGGGGTGGCGGCGGTGCTGATCAAGGGCGGCGGCCTGTCTGGCCTGCAGGGCAGCGATTACCTGCGCATGGGCGAGCAGGGCCAGTGGTTGCGCTCCCCTGCCGTGGATACACCCCACACCCACGGCAGTGGTTGCACCCTGGGGGCGGCGATCACGGCTCACCGCGCTCGCGGCCTGGAGTTGCTGCCGGCGGTGCAGGCGGCCAAGGGCTATGTGGATGGCGGGCTGCGCCACGCCCTGGCCATCGGGGCAGGCCAGGGGCCACTGTGCCATTGGCATCCGCTGCTCTGATCCATGGCTGACGCGCCCTATCTGATCTGTCTGGCCCTGCTGGAGCAGGGCGGCCAGCGGGCCCTGCCCATCAATGGCAAGTCGCAGCAGCAGCCCCTGGCCGAGGGCGCTGACCCCGGCGACGACGGCCGCACCCTGGCCCTGGAGTTGCTGGTGCGCCTCTGGCAGCGCAGTGATGAGCAGGGTGCCCTTTGCCGCAGTGCCGGCGACCAGAGCCTGCTGCTGGTGCAACTGCCCCAGGAGGTGATGCAGGAGCAGCTGCCCCGCCTCAAGGCCCAGTGGATCGCCAGCGGCGACACCGCGGCCTTTCTCGATCAACTGCGGCAGCAGGCCGATGGCCTCTGGCGGTTAACGCTGGCGCGCTATGAGCCGCTGCGTTTCAGCCCCCTGGAGCCCTGATGCAGCGGCGCCGCAGAGCAGCTGGGGATCCCCCGCCGCGTTGAGCGGCCAGGGCCTGGATGGTCAGGGTCAGAGAGCCACTTCTCTGGGTTCTCGGCCGGCATGCGTGCCCTGTTGCTCTATCCGCAGTTCCCCAAGACCTACTGGAGTTTCCATGGGGTGCTGGAGCTGGTGGGGCGCCAGGTGTTGTTGCCCCCCCTCGGTTTGATCACAGTGGCGGCGTTGCTGCCGCAGCACTGGGAGCTCAAGCTGGTGGATTGCAATAGCCGCCCCGTGAGCCCGGAGGAGTGGGCCTGGGCGGATCTGGTAATCGCCTCGGCGATGTTGGTGCAGAAGCGGGATCTACAGCACCAGATCCGCCTGGCCAAGGGCCACCAGTTGCCGGTGGCGGTGGGCGGCCCGTTCGCTACCTCCACACCCGATGCACCGGAACTGGAGCAGGTGGATTTTCTGGTGCTCGACGAAGGTGAGCTCACGATTCCGCTGTTTCTGGAGGCCCTGGCCCGCGGAGAGCGCCAGGGGCGCTTCAGCGCCGCTGGCGAGAAACCGGATATCAGCCAATCACCGGTGCCCCGTTTCGATCTGCTGGAGCGGGATGTTTACAGCATGATGGCGGTGCAGTTTTCCAGAGGTTGTCCCTTTCAATGTGAATTCTGCGACATCATTGTTCTCTACGGCCGTAAGCCCCGCACCAAGGAGCCGCAGCAATTGCTGCGGGAGCTTCGGGCGCTGTGGGAGCTGGGTTGGCGTGGGGATGTGTTTCTCGTTGATGACAACTTCATCGGCAATAAACGCAATGTGAAGCTGTTGCTGCCGCAGTTGCTCGCCTGGCAGCAGCTGCATGGTTTTCCGTTCTCCTTCACCACCGAGGCTTCCGTTGATCTGGCGGATGATGATGGGTTGATGCAGGCCATGGCTGGCTGTGGGTTCCGTCGTGTGTTCCTGGGCATTGAAACGCCCGATGAAGCCAGCCTGCAGGTAACCCAAAAATGGCAAAACACCCGTTCTCCCCTGGTGGAGGCCGTGGATCGCATCACCGCCCACGGCCTCGAGGTGATGGCCGGTTTCATCCTGGGGTTTGATGGGGAGACGCCCGGAGCGGGCGAGCGGATTGTGGCCTTTGTGGAGCAAACGGGCATTCCGCTGGCCATGGTTGGCATTCTGCAGGCGCTTCCCAATACGGCCCTCTGGCAACGCCTGGCGAAGGAGCAGCGCCTACTGCAGCATCCCGATGGCTTCGATGAAGGGGTGCAGACCCACCTGCTGAATTTCATCCCATCGCGGCCCATGCCAGAGATCGCGGCTGAGTTTCTGCAGGCCTTTGCCGATCTCTATGCGCCGATTCCCTACCTGGAGCGGGTGTATCGCTACAGCTGCAAACTCGCCCGCGGTAGGCCGCGAACCTTTCGCGCTGGTGGTCGCTCTGCGGGCCTAATGCGGGGCCTGTTGATCCTCTGTTGGCGTCAGGGGGTGCTGCGTGAAACCCGCTGGCGGTTCTGGATTCACCTGGTGCAGATCGCCCTGCTGCATCCCCAGGTGCTGAACGACTATCTGTGGTTGCTGATGCTCAACGAGCACTTCATCGATTATCAGGCCTGCGTGCGGGACCAGGTGCAGCAGCAGCTGCAGTATGTGGCGCTGTCATCAGACCCATTGCAGTCAGCGCCGTTACCATCAGCTCCGTCGGCGGCGGCGAGATAGAAAGG
>CALJTZ010000017.1 GCA_937975655.1 uncultured Synechococcus sp.
CGCCGCCCACACCGTCTTGCCGGTCAGCGGCTCGATGGCGCGGATCTGCGCGGCGCCAACCTCAGTTTCACCAGTCTGGAAGGAGCCTCGCTGCGGGGGGCCGACCTACGCGGCACCACGCTGGAAGGCACCGATCTACGCCGCTCGGATCTCAGTGGCGCCCGCCTGGATCCCCAGGCCCTGAGCCGCAGCCACTGGCAACAGGCCCGTGGAGTGAGCCCAAGCCAGCAGAGCTACGCCGAGCTGCACAACGCCGGTGTGGCCGCGGCCCAACAGGGACGCCATCCGGAAGCCGAGACGCTCTTCGGCAAGGCGATTCGTAAACAACCCGACGCCGCCATCAGCTGGGTAGCCCGCGGTATCACTCGCAGCGAACAGGGCAACAACCAGCTGGCAGCCCAGGATCTCAACTACGCCGCCTCGCTCTACCGGCAAGCCGGTGATCTAGCGCAAGCCAGCGAGCTTGAGAAGGCGTCCAAACAACTCACAACTCCACCGAAACAAGCCAAGGGCGGCAATGGCCTTGGAGCACAACTGGCAGGCGGAGCGATGGCCGCCTTCCAATTCCTGGCCCCGCTTGCCGCCAAGGCGCTGATACCAACGGGACTCTAGAAAGCGGCACCCGCCGGAGGTGCAGCCAGGAACTGCCGCGACTCTTGAGAGACCGGCTGATAGCCATATCCGTAGACTCCACCGTCTGTGTCGTTGACGATCCGCGGCGTCACCAGAATCACAAGCTCGTTTTTGGAGCGGCTGCCGGTCGTTGAGCGGAAAAACTGACCGATCAGCGGCAGATCGCCCAGCAGGGGAATCTTATTGGCTCCCTGAGAGTTGAAATCAGAGATCACCCCCGTGAGGATCAACGTCTGGCCATTGCGAACCCGCACCGAGCCCGTATCAAGCCGACGAACGCTCAAGATGTTGATCGGCCCGCAGCCTTGAACATTCTGCTGATCCGTGATCGCAGAGACCGCCGGCGAAAGATTGAAGGTAACAAAACCGTTGTCATCAATCTTCGTGACGCGAGCCCCAAATGTCAGGCCAGCGGTACTGAACTCCGGCTCACAGGAGTTACCGTTGCCCTGAGTACCGGTGGTCACGGTGTAGTCGGTGATCACCTGGGTGCCCACCGTCACAAACGACTCATTGGCCCGTTCCCGCCCAATCGTAGCCGCCTGGAAAGCCTGACTCCCCGCCCCGCCAGCCCCCGCAGAAGCACCAGGAACAACAGAAGCACCACCAAGGATCTGCTCGGGATTTTCCGATATAATTAACGTGGGGGAGGCGAGCAACTTAGTGGATTGCGACTGAATCGTTGCCCTCAGCACATCAAAGAACTCGTTCTTGGGATACTGCAACCCTGGATTGGCAACGGGGCCAGCAACCGTATCCACGGCGAGATTGCCCGACGGCGGCAAGAAGCGCCCCCAGGCACCGGAGAAACTACCGTCGTCATTGACAATAAAGTTATTGCCATAGCGGAAGGCAAAGCTATTCGACAAAGTAGAGTCATTGGCAAGGCTCACATCCAGAATCTTCACCGACAAAGCCACCTGCCTCTGGCGCAGATCGATCTGCTTGAGGTAGTTCTCAGCCACCGCAACCACCTGGGGATCTCCCACCAGCGTGATGGTCTGCAGGCGGGAGTCGGTTGTACCCGTCAACCCCTTCAGCGGTCCAGTGCTGGCGCCATAGGTTTCGGTGGTGGTGATCCGCTGAGTCTGAGTCTGTTGCGAGTCGGGTGCCCCGGCCACCTGATTCGCCTGGGACTGTCCCTGGCTCACGGTGTTGGTAATCAGTGTCACCTTGGTGATCAAGGCCCCGAGACTGGCCAGATAGTCCGCCGCCGAGGCCGCTGTGGCCTGGTTGAGGCGATACACCTTGGACAGCTGAGCGCCGAAGGTTTTACCCAGCACCGATGGGCCGGCCAGGATCATGTTTCCCTCGAGCTTGCCCTGCAGGCCAGCCGCCAGCAACACGGAATTCAGGGCTCGGGCATACGTTTCACCCCGAAATGCAATAGACACCGGGCGCACCTGCGCTGTGCTGGTGGCTCCTCCGGTGCCCGTTGCCGCTCCAGCTGCCGGCGAGGCACCTGTGGGCGCCTCATCATCCACATAGACAAACCCATAGCCACCCATCTGGGCCAAAGCCATCAACACATCGCGCGCCGGGGCATTGCGCATCGTCATCGAGACAGCCGGCCCATTCACATTCAGGAAGCTGCGATTGCGCAGCACCATGCTCCCCACCGCCATATCACCCAGCGGTGGGGCCACGGCTCGGGGCTGGAGCGGTGGGGCATAGCTGGGCTGCGGCACGGCGCCCGGTGTACGCAGATGGAGGCGCGCGGTTTGCTCTGAAACCTGGGGTGCCGTGGCAAAGCTGATCACCAGATTGCGACCATCGGCACTCACCACGGGCCGGCCCAAGGGCGCACCTGGCATCGGTTCCACTTGCACTTGATAGGTGCTGCCCGAACCCTGAAAACTCACCAGCTGCAACCCTGCCTCCGGCAAGGAAAAGCGCTGGGGCCCCTGCCGCAGGCCAGAGGGCGTAGCCGTGCGCAACTGCCCTGTCCAGCCACCACCGGCCGTGGAGCCCTGTTCCAGCACGGGTGCTGCCCCCGTGCCCTCAATCACAACCTCCACAGCCGCGGCACTGCGGCGCAGGCTGAGGGCCAGAGGGCCACTCCCCATGGCCGCCGCCGACTGCACCGGCAGGGGCACCGCCTCCACAGAAGCGCCACTGCGGGGGGCCGCCCGTAGCGGGTTGATCGCAACGCCTGCCGCCAGCAAGGCCAGAATCAGGCGGCGACGATCACGAACCACCACGCTTGAGAACACCAGGGTTTTGGGCGGATGGTAACGGTGCTCACCGCTGGCCACCAGTGCGCCCCTGCCTGGCTCAGGGCGGTGTCACAGCCCGAGGCGCCGGGGACTGCTCACTGCCCTTGGCATAGAGGCCGAGGTTGAGCTTCAAGCTGGTTTGCCCGCGCCGGGGCTGGGACGCCTTCGCTCCCTGCTCTGGGGCCTCCGCCTTCAGGCTCAGATCGCTCTGCACCACCAGCAGGCTCAAGGCCTCCAGGCGCCTCAAGAAATCCTGCACTTGCGGAGCCGTGCCCCGGGCCGTGAGCAACACCGGGGTTTTCACCAGGCCCGGTGCCAGCAGCGGATCCACCGGCTTGGGCACCTCCTTCTGCTGCCCCCGGCTCTTCGCTGCACCCCCCTTCGGCTCCAGCTCCGCCTGGGTCACCACGGGCTCATAGCCATCCAACTGCACCCCGCTGCGCTGGGCCTCCACGGCCAGCTGGGTCATGAAGGTGGAGATCTCGCCGCTGCCGGCAATCAGCCCCAGGATCTGCTCCCGCTTGGCCTGGCCCTGCTCCTCGTTCTCCAGGGCCTTGGCGATCTGGCCGCGCAGCAGGGGCAAGCGCTGCTGCTGCTCATGCAGCTGACTGAGCTCCAGTTGATCCTGCTGCAGCCGCCGCCAGGCCGGCCACACCAGGCCAGCGGCCACACCCAGGGCCAGCAGCAGCCCCACAAGGGCCGGGGCAGCCAGCAACACCTGCTGCCGGCTGGGCCGGGGCTGGGCTCCGGGGCTGAGGTTGGTCATGGCAGCACCCTCGCCCGGGCAAGCACCTGCAGGCGCCTGGCCATGCCATCGGCGCCCAGCCGCTGCAGCAGGCTGCGCTGGGCCGCGGGGCTGAGCTGGGCGAACTCGGCTGCCAGCTCCCAGCCCACCGGCGGCGCAGCCCCTTTGGCCGCGGTGCCGCCCGCCTCCTGCTCCCGCGCCAACTTGAGCACCCGCACGCTCTTGGCCACAAACAGCGGCGATTGCTTGAGCAGCAGCTGCAGGGCATTCACCCGCCGAAACGCCTCCGGATCCCGGGCCACACCCTTGAGCTGCAGGGCCGAGCCATTCACCACCGCCTCGGTGAGCTGCACCCCCTCGGGGGTGATCGCCGCCAGCTCCGTCACCAGGGCCGAGCCGGAGGACACGGCCACCAATCCCTTGGCCAGGGCCCCATTGCTGGCCTGCAACTTGCGCAGCCGCAGCCGCGAGGCCTGGGCCTTGGCTTCCAGACCGCGCACGGCGGCGGGGATGGCCCGCAGGCCATCGAGCTCCGCCGACACCTGCCCCTGGCGCACCCCCAGCAAGGCCCACACCAGCAGGGCCGTCCCCACAGCCCCGAGGCCCGCAGCGGCGCCGATCAGCAGCAAGCGCGTTGCCGGAACCAGGGCTGGGGCCTCAGGCGGCAGCCCCCGCTCCAGGCGCCGCTGCTGCAGCAGATCCAGCGATCCCGGCGGCAACCCGCTCATCGGCTCGGCTCCGCCAGCGCCAGCCCCCAGAGCCCCAGCAGCTCGACCCCAGCCGGGGCTGCGCTGGATGGGGGCGCCTGCTCGGGCTGCCACCAGCCCAGGGCCAGGGGATCCACCACCAACACCGGAGTCTCCAGGGCCTCGGCCCAGCCCGGGGCGGCTGCCCGAGAGCCATGCAGCAGCACCTGCAGGCCTGCCGCTCCGGGATCCTGCTGACGCCAGAAGCTCAGGCACTGGCGGATCTGGGCGGCCAGCGCTGCGGGCTCCAGGGCCGCGGGCCAGCGCCGCTCGTACACCGGCAGACCCTGACGCACCAGCAACAGCTGGCTGGCCTGGGCACCCAACTCCACCAGGGCCGTGAGCTGATGACCGGGGGCATCGCGCAACAGCGGCTCCAGCCCGCGGCACAGGCAGAGGGACGCGGCCTCCAGCCCATCCAACGCCACCCCCGCCGTGGTGAACACCGCAATCCAGGCCTCCAGCAGATCGGCCGGCACCGCCACCAGCAGCGATGTGGGGCGCTCCAACGCCAGCGGCACCAGACGCAGATCCACCTCCTGCAGGGGAACCGGCAGGGCCAGCTGCTCCTGGCGCTCCAGCAGCACCGCCTCGGGATCAGCAGGCCATTGGCCGTCTGGCCACTCCACCAGCCGGCAGTGGCTGGCCGCCGCTGGCAGCAGGGCTCGCACATGGGCCAGGGCCCACCCCCGTTCAATCAGCAGATCACCGATCAGATCACCGAGGGCCTCGGGCTGCTGGGGCACACCCCTTTGGCAAAGGCCTTCCGGCAGGGGAATGCGCTCGAGCCACACCACCTGGCCATGGCGCAGGGCCAGGGCCGTGATGGCCTGATCGCCCAACTCCAGGAGCACACGCCTGGGGAATAACCAGGCCTGCAAGGGGGCCAGACGCTCCTGAACTCCAGCGAGCACCAACGCCCCTGACATCCATCTACGGGCAAGTTAGTGCCGAAATCACCTACTGCCAGGGCGCACCAGTGCCCACCGCCTCGCTGATGTTGCGGAAGCCATGGCGATCGAGCTGCTGGCTCAGCCCCTCGAGGATCGCCGGCACCAGCTCGGGGCCCGCGTAAATCCAGCCTGTGTAGAGCTGAATCAGCGAGGCACCGGCCGTGATCCGCTCCCAGGCCGCCTCCGGGGAATCGATCCCGCCCACGCCGATCAGCGGCAGTCCAGGCCCAGCGGTGACCCGCAGGCGCCGCATCACTTCCAGGGCCCGGCCCCGCAGTGGCGCGCCGCTGAGGCCTCCGGCTTCTTCGGCGAGGGTCTTGCCGCTCTGGGCGATGCGGCGCCCCTCCAGGCCCAGCCGATTGAGGCTGGTGTTCACCGCAATCAACCCGGCCAGGCCCTCCTCGTAGGCCAGGCGGGCAATCGCATCGATGGCCTCATCCTCCAGATCAGGGGCAATCTTCACCAACAACGGCGGGCAGGCCGGCAGCCGCCGCAGGCGCTCCACCAGGCGCCGCAGCTGGCTCTCGTCCTGCAACTCCCGCAGTCCTGGCGTGTTGGGAGAGCTCACGTTGATCACGGCGTAGTCGGCCAACGACGCCAGCAGCTCCAGGGAGGAGGCGTAGTCGTCGGGGGCCAGATCCAGGGGCGTGATCTTGGATTTGCCCAGGTTGATGCCCAGCACGGCCGGCCGCTGGCCGGCGGGTGGCAACCCCTGGCGCTCCAGGGTGCGCCGCGCCGCCTCGGCCCCGAGGTTGTTGAACCCCATCCGATTCAGGGCGGCCCGCTCCGCCGCCAGGCGGAACAGGCGCGGCTTGGGATTGCCCGGCTGGGGATGCCAGGTGATGGTGCCCACCTCGGCAAAACCAAAGCCGAACAGGTGCCAGATGCCGGCCGCCACGGCGTTCTTATCGAATCCGGCGGCCAGGCCCACGGGGTTGCTGAAGCGGCAGCCGAACAGGGTCTGCTCCAGCCGCAGGTCGCGGCGCTGCAGCTGGGCGCCGAGCCCGGCCAGGCTGCCGCTCACCAGGGGCCAGTGGCGCCGCAGCGAGGCCTGGCCCAGGGCGGTGAGCGTGAGCTGGCTCAGCTGCTCGGCGTCAGCGCCATCGTCGCGACTGAGCAGCGGCCCTACGAATCGCTGATACAGGGCACCGGTTCCAGCCTCAGCCATGGCCTTCATCCCCGCTGCTCGCGTCACCCGATCCTGCCGCGCCACGCTCCAGGCGCCAGCGACCGTCAGCCGACGGCACCACAGTCCAGTCCCGCCAGGGCCAGGGGCCCTGCTTGGCCTCCAGCTTCTTGAGCGGCATCCCCACCAGCTGGGCCAGCTCCACCAGGCTGAGCCCGTAGCCACCGGCCGCCAGGCGATCGGCCACCTCCAGGCGGCTGAGCAGCTGCTGCAGGGCCGGTGGCGCAGGCTCGGGCACCACCAGGCCGCCATACTCGCCATGGGCCAGCTGGGGCTTGCCCCCCTTGGAGAAGGCCACGGCGATGGCATCGCAGCGGTCGTTGTCGGGATCGCCGCTGTGGCCCTTCACATAGGTGAAGGGCAAACCAGCGATGCGGGCGGCATCGAGGGCCTCCCACAGGTCACGGTTGAGCACGGGGCTGCCGGAGGCCGTGCGCCAACCCTTGCGCTTCCAGCCGCTGATCCACTTGCTGAAGCCATCGATCAGGTATTTGCTGTCGGTGCGGATCGTCAGATCCGGATGGCGGGGCAGCGTCTTGAGCTTCTCGAGCAAGGTGAGGGCAGCCGCGAGCTCCATGCGGTTGTTGGTGGTGGCCGGATCGTGGGCCCCGAACTCCTGCACCGAGCCATCCTCGAAGCGCAGCAGGCACCCCCAGCCACCGGGCCCCGGATTGCCGCTGCAGGCGCCATCACAGGCGGCGGCCACCACCCGCGGGGATTCCGGCTTAGGTGCCACTGGGCTGCTCCAACAAAATCCGGTACAACGCGTTACTCCGGCGGCGTCGAGGACACCACTCCATGAAGCGAACCTACCTGGCCTCCCTAGGCCTCCTCCTCGCCGGCTTCACGGCCGCGGGCCTGCAGCCCCAGGCCCTGGCGGCTGGCCTGTTCAGCAGCCAGCCCCTCGATGGCGCCCGCTTCGCGGTGCTGGGCAAGCCCGTGGGCCGCACCGACTGGACCCTGCTGGTGCTTGAGCAAATCGCCGCCGCACCGCGCTGCTGGGAACCCCGGCCCGACGGCCTGGTGGATCCCAGCCTCAACCGCTTCGACTTCACAGGCATCTGTAGCCGCTACCTGGACAGCAACGGCTATTCGCTGCGCATCGGCCAAGAGGATCTCGCCACCAGCTACCGGCTGCGGCTGCAGCAGCAGGGCACCAGCCTTCGGCTGCTGGCCATGAGCCCCAGCCAGGCCAACGAGATGCTGGTGGGCCGCGGCACCGTGAACCAGCGGGATCGCGATGGCTTCGTGCCCATCAGCCTCGAACCCGGCTGGAGCCTGGAGCGGCGGGTGTACGGCAGCCAGACCCTCAGCCACATCTATTTCGCCAACGGCACCCCCCTGGCCCAGCTGATCGGCGGCGGCCAGGCCATGGCAGCGGCCAACAGCGTGCCGCTGCGCCCGCTCACGCCGCTCGGCAGCAGCAACGACAACGGCCGCTTCAGCCAGGGCCCGATCGCCCTGCAGGTGATCCCCTTCCGGGAGTGAGCCAACCATCAAGGACAGTTGCGCTTGCGGCCCGCGCCCCCTTGTTGCCTATTTTCCTCTCACGGTATGGTCTGTGCGTGTGAGGAGTGAGGGACATCACTTCCGGGGTCGAAACGAGGACAGACTCCCAGAAGCGTTCCTGCTCAAAGCCCTGCCTTCGGCGGGGCTTTTTTATTGGCCGCTCAGGACGGACCAGGCCACAAAAAAACCGGCTCCCGCAGGAGCCGGCTCATAGTCGAAGTGGTGGCGGGCTGCCGGAGCGGCCCGCCCCGGCGATCACTTGATGGTGACCTTGCCACCCACTTCTTCGACGGCCTTCTTGATGGCCTCGGCGTCAGCCTTGGACACACCTTCCTTGATGGGGCAGGGAGCGCCTTCCACCAGGGCCTTGGCTTCGCCCAGGCCGAGGCCGGTGGCTTCGCGGACGGCCTTCAGCACCTTGATCTTGGCGGCGGCGTCGAAACCATCGAGGATGGCGTCGAACTCGCTCTTCTCTTCAACAGCCTCAGCGGCAGCTGCAGGAGCAGCGGCCATCACGACGCCAGCAGAAGCGGCGGCGGACACACCGAAGGCCTCTTCGATCTGCTTGACAAGCTCGGAAGCTTCCAGCAGCGAGAGAGTCTTCAGGGACTCGAGGATTTGGTCAGTAGTAGCAGACATGGTTGGGAATCAGCAACAGATCTGTTTGGTTGAACAGTGAGGATCGGTTGAGCTCAGCAGAGCAGGCCTCAGGAGGCCTTGCCCTCGCCATCGGCGTGCTGCTTGAGCGCCCGTGCAAGACCGGAAGGAATTTCGTTGATACCCACAGCAACCTTGGTGGCCACGGCGTTGATCGCACCAGCGATCTGCGCCATGAGCACCTCCTTGGAGGGCAGATCCCCAATGGCCTTGATGTCGGTCTGGGAGAGGAGCTTGCCTTCGAAAAGGCCGCCCTTGACTTCAGACTTCTTCGTGTCCTTCTGGAAGGACTGAATGGCCTTCACCGCACCGCCAACATCGCCCTTGACCAGGACGAAGGCGTTGGTGCCGGTGAGCAGGGAATCGAGTTCCGACCAAGCGCTGTTGCCATCAATGGCACGGCGCATCAAGGTGTTTTTGGTCACCTTGCAAATGCCGTTGCTGGCCTGCAGACGGGTCCGCAGATCAGACATCTCCTTGATGGACAGGCCCTTGAAATCAAGAACCAGCGCCATTTCGGCCTCACCGAGGAGCCCCTTGAGCTCTTCGACGATCTGTTGCTTGTTCTCCAGCGTGCGGCCCATAGGAAGTGGAACGGATCGGGGGAACAAGCCGGGTACGCGGCCCTGGGACACCGGGAAGGTGGCGAGGCCGCTGCATGCTCCGCTCCCGATCAGGACCGAAATCCCTAGGGGCAAAAACCTGTCGCGTTGTCCTCGGCAGGACTTACGGGCAAGAAAGCCCACCTGCTGTCTGGGGTTGGGCGCGTGCCCTTCTGGCCTAAGCCAGTTTGAAATAGTACACGGCAGTCCCCCAGCCCCTCACCAAGAGAAAGCCCCGTGCAAGTCCAGGACAGGCACGGGGCAAGGCCGCGAGGCGCGGTGGCGCAGGCGCCTCAGCTCTCCTGCTTGATGTCCTGCAGGGCGGCCACATCCACTTCCACCGAGGGACCCATGGTGGAGGTGATGTAGAGGCTCTTCCAGTAACGCCCCTTGGCACCGCTGGGCTTGTTGCGGTCGATGGTTTCCTGCAGAGCCTTGAGGTTGTCGAGCAGCTTGGCCGCATCGAAGCTGGCCTTGCCGAAACGCACGTGCACGATGCCGGTGCGATCGGCGCGGAACTCGAGTTTGCCCGCCTTGAACTCGTTGATGGCACCAGCGAGATCGGTGGTCACGGTGCCGGCCTTCGGGTTCGGCATCAGGCCCCGGGGGCCCAGGACGCGACCGAGCTTGGCCACCTTGGGCATCATGTCCGGGGTGGCGATCAGCAGGTCGAATTCCATCTCGCCCTTGGCGATGGTCTCCACCAGCTCGTCATCACCGGCGAGGTCTGCACCGGCGGCCTTGGCCTCAGCCACCTTTTCACCACGAGCAATCACGGCAATGCGGATGCTCTGACCGGTGCCGTGGGGCAGGGCCACGGTGGTGCGCAGTTGCTGGTCGGTGTACTTGGGGTCGATGCCCAGACGGGCATGGGCCTCGAGGGTCTCGTCGAACTTGGCGGTGGCGTTGGACTTCACCAGTTCCACCGCTTCCAGCGGGGTGTAGGTGCGGTCTTCGACCTTGTTGACGAGAGCGGAAAAACGCTTGGAAATTTTGGGCATGGCAGGGGTGGGGTGCGGACGACCGTGCGGTCTCCCCCGGTAGTGGTGGATCAGTCGTTAACGGCGACGCCCATGTTGCGGGCGGTGCCTTCGATGATGCGCATGGCCGACTCAACGCTGGTGCAGTTGAGGTCGGGCAGCTTGGTCTTGGCGATCTCCTCGAGCTGGGAGCGGCTGATAGCGCCCACAGAACCCTTGGCGGAGGTGGCGGCACCCTTCTCGATGCCGGCTGCCTTGGAGATCAGCACGGAAGCGGGAGGGGTCTTGGTGATGAAGGTGAAGCTGCGGTCTTCGAAGACCGAAATTTCAACCGGAATCACATAACCGGCCTTGTCCTGCGTCCGAGCGTTGTACTCCTTGCAGAACGCCATGATGTTGACGCCGTGCTGACCGAGGGCGGGGCCCACCGGCGGCGCGGGGTTGGCTTTGCCGGCCTGGAGGGCCAGCTTGATCACAGCTACGACTTTCTTGGCCATCGGCTGGGCTACGTAATGAACTCCCCGAGGGGAGTGCGGGACTGCACTCCGGAATGGAGTGCGGGAGGACACTGTCTACACGAGAGAGTGCTGCGGATCGCCGACCCAGGGTCGGCGCTGCGGCAGGTTCCGGAACGGAGCCCGCTAAGGCCGCCCTCCGCAGGGAGGCGGCCGCAGGTGGTCAGCTCTGTTTGCTGATCTGGGAGAACTCGAGTTCCACCGGGGTCTCCCGGCCGAAAATGGAGAG
Organism: uncultured Synechococcus sp.; assembly: GCA_937975655.1. Taxonomy (GTDB): domain Bacteria; phylum Cyanobacteriota; class Cyanobacteriia; order PCC-6307; family Cyanobiaceae; genus Vulcanococcus. The sequence goes on from CALJTZ010000017.1 coordinate 10,972, forward strand.
CAGGGCCTTGAGCTTGTTGCGCTCGCCGGACACCTCGATCACCTCGCCCTGGAAGTCCTTGA
>CALJTZ010000018.1 GCA_937975655.1 uncultured Synechococcus sp.
TCCACGGCCTCCACAAACACCATGGCGTCGGCCTTCAGACCCTTGGCGATTTCCTCGCCCGGATTCACCATCTTGCCGTCGCTGTAGCGGCTCACCACCTTGGCGTCGGACACGTGGTGGAGCTTGCCGGAACGAACGATGATCTCGCGCAGAATGTCGTTCTTCTGGGTCACCGTCACGATGCCGGCGGTCTGGCTGAAGATGTCCTTCACCACCTCAGTGCCAGCTTCGATCCACTGGCCGTCCTCGATCATCAACAGGGAGATGTCCTTGTTGATCTCGTGGGTTTCCTGGGGAATCCACAGCAACGTGCCACCCTTGCTCACCTCGTAGCCGTTCTTGGCGCTACGGGCCTTCTTAATGGCCAGGCCAGGGGCATATTTCACGATGCCGCCGGTCTGGGTGCGGAAGCGGTCGTCGGCCAGCTCGGCAATCACTTCACCGCTGCCGATCTTGCTGCCGGGGTTGGTGTTGAGGCGATAGCGGATGTTGTCCTTGCCCTCCAGGTGCCAGAGCTCACCGGCGTGGGTGGATTCACCCACCAACTTGCAGTCCTTGAGGGTGAGGCTAGTGGTGACGATCTGCACCTCGCGGGAGTCGCCGGCGCTCTCGCGCAGGCGCACCGCACCGCCGTACTCACTCACCAGGCGGCTTTCGGCCAGCACTTCACCGGTGGTGACGGCCTTGTTGCCCTGCACCACGGGCTGGGCGTTGGGGGGCAGGTTGTACACGTCGCCGGCGAACACCCACATCCGCCCCAGACGGGTGGCCTTGTGGGTGATGTTGCCCTGGCGGTCGGTGACCTCCTTGGGCTGGATGCCGTCTTCGTAGCGCACCTGGCCAGCCAGGTCGCAGATCACGTCTTTGGTGGCCTTCTCCACGCTCTTCTTCACGGCAGCGCCGGAAGAGATCTGGGCCAGGGTCGTGTCGGCGGCATAGTCCTGGCCGTCGGTCACGAACAGCAACGAGCCGTTGGTGATATCGAGCTTCTGGGGCTTGCCCTTGCCGGAGGGCTTCACCGTGAGCACGAAATCGGTCTCGGCGATCTGGGCGTCCACACCATGGGGGGTGCGGAAGGGGCGCACGCGTGCCTTGCTGCCGAACTCAATCGTGCCTTCCACCAGCGAGCGCACCACGCCGGTCTCGGCCGTGGACACACCACCGGTGTGGAACGTCCGCATGGTGAGCTGGGTACCGGGCTCACCAATGGACTGGGCGGCCACGATGCCGACGGCCTCACCGAGGTCCACCAGCTCGTTGTGGGCCAGGGCCCAGCCGTAGCACTTGCGGCAGACGGAGCGGGCGGCTTCACAGGTGAGGGGCGAGCGCACCTTCACGGTCTTGACGCCGGCGGCTTCGATGCGGCGGGAGAGGGGAGGATCGATCTCACCGTCGCGATCCACCAGGATCTCGCCGTTGGCATCCACCACCGGCTCAGCCGCCAGGCGGCCCACCAGCTTGGCGGCGTACTTGCCCTTGTCATCCGCGTCGATGGGGATGCTGCGGGTGGTGCCGCAGTCGTCCTCGCGCACGATCACGTCCTGGGCCACGTCCACCAGACGGCGGGTGAGGTAACCCGAGTCGGCGGTGCGCAGCGCCGTGTCCACCAGACCCTTGCGGGCGCCGTAGGAGGAGATCACGTATTCGGTGACCGTCAGACCCTCACGGAAGTTGGTGCGGATCGGCAAGTCGATGATCTCGCCCTGGGGGTTGGCCATCAGGCCCCGCATGCCCACCAGCTGACGCACCTGGGACATGTTCCCCCGGGCGCCGGAGTTGGCCATCATCCACACCGAGTTGAGTGGATCGTTCTCATTGAAGTTCTTCTTGACTTCCTCAACCAAACGCTCGTTGGTCTCGGTCCAGGTGTCGATCACCTTGGTGTGACGCTCCACCTCGGTGATCTCACCGAGGCGATAGCGCTCTTCCGTATCGGTGATCTGCTGCTCGGCTTCCTCAAGCAGACGGGCCTTCTCGCCAGGAATCCGCAGGTCGTCCACCGAGATCGACACGGCGGCCTGGGTGGCGTAGTGGAAGCCCAGGTCCTTGAGCTCGTCGGCCATGGAGGCCGTGGCGGCGGTGCCGTGGTTCTTGTAGGCCCACGCCATCAGGTTGCGCAGCGCCTTCTTGTCGATGGTGCGGTTGCGGAACGGAGGAGCGGCCTTACTCAAGGGAGCCGAGGCGCCCAACACGGGGGCGGGAGCTTCAGGAGCGGCTTTCTTGCTGGACTTCTTGCTGGACTTCTTGGCGGGGGTGGCGGTCATGGCTGCGCGCGAAGAGGAAAGGAGGGAAGGGAAAGACGTCCGGGATCTCAGGCGGCTGCCACCGCGTCAATGATCGTGCTGTTCATGACCACGCGGCCCACGGTGGTGAGCAGATAGCGGCTGATCAGTGCACCGTCTTCGTCGAAGCGGTCGCGGCGGTAGTTCCACTGCTCGATGCGGGTGCCGTCGCTGAGGGTCTCTGCCTTGACGGGTTCCTTGCCGTCGTCTTCGTCGTCCACCTCGCCGCTGAAGCGCACCCAGATCCAGTCGTGCATGGCGAGGTGCTTCTCATCAAAGGCGCTGAGCACATCGCCCAAGCCGGCAAAGGTGCGGCTGCGATCGCCGAACTCAGGCTTGGCGTAGTCGGGCTGTACGGCCGTGAGGTAATAGGCCCCGAGCACCATGTCCTGGGAGGGCGTGATGATCGGCTCGCCGGTGGCGGGCGAGAGAATGTTGTTGCTGGCGAGCATTAACATGCGCGCCTCGGTCTGCGCCTCGATGGCCAGGGGCACGTGGACGGCCATCTGGTCACCGTCAAAGTCGGCGTTGAAGGCCGGGCACACCAGGGGGTGCAGCTGGATGGCTCGGCCGGCCACCAACTTGGGTTCGAAGGCCTGAATGCCGAGGCGGTGCAGGGTCGGAGCGCGGTTCAGCAGGATCGGGTGTCCTTCGATCACCTCCTGGAGCACCTGCATCACCTCATCGTCAGCGCGCTGAATCAGCTTCTTGGCGGCCTTGATGTTGTTGACGATGTTCTGACGGATCAGGCGATGGATCACGAACGGCTGGAACAGCTCGATCGCCATCTCCTTGGGCAGGCCGCACTGGTGCATCTTCAGCTTGGGGCCCACCACGATCACGGAACGACCGGAGTAGTCGACCCGCTTACCGAGAAGGTTCTGACGGAAGCGGCCCTGCTTGCCCTCGATGATGTCGCTGAGGGATTTGAGCGGGCGGTTGTTGGCGCCCACCACGGTGCGGCCACGACGACCGTTGTCGATCAGGGCATCCACGGCCTCCTGCAGCATCCGCTTTTCGTTGCGGACGATGATTTCGGGCGCGAGGATTTCCTGCAGACGCGCCAACCGGTTGTTCCGGTTGATCACGCGGCGGTAGAGGTCGTTGAGGTCTGAGGTGGCGAAGCGACCACCATCCAGCTGCACCATCGGGCGCAGATCGGGCGGGATCACGGGGATCACGTCCAGCACCATCCACTCAGGGCGGGCGCCAGTGGCGATGAAGTTGTCAATCACCCGCAGGCGCTTGATCAGCTTGGCCCGCTTCTGCCCCTTGCTGCCGGCGATCTCCTCGCGCAGCTCCTCAGCCACCACGGGCAGGTCGATGTCCTCGAGCAGCTGCTTGAGGGCTTCAGCACCGATGCCCACCTGGGGCTCGTTCTCGATCTCCGAATCTTCGGCGTAGATCTGGTCCTCGATCTCCAGCCACTCGTCTTCGGTGAGCAGCTGCTTGTAGGTGAGATCTTTGTGGTCGCCCTTATCGAGCACCACGTAGCAGTTGAAATAGACGATCTGCTCGACATCGCGCAGGGGCATGTCCAGCAGGATGGCCACGTAGCTGGGGATCCCCTTCAGGTACCAGACGTGGGACACCGGGGCCGCCAGCTTGATGAAGCCCATGCGGTGCCGGCGTACGCGGCTCTCCGTGACCTCCACACCACAGCGCTCGCAGACGATGCCGCGGTGGCGCACCCGCTTGTACTTACCGCAGTGGCATTCCCAGTCCTTGGAGGGACCGAAGATCTTCTCGCAGAACAGCCCGTCCATCTCGGGCTTCAGCGTGCGGTAGTTGATGGTTTCGGGCTTGGTGACCTCACCCACCACCTGACCGTTGGGCAGCGTGCGCTGGCCCCACTGCATGACCCGCTCGGGCGAAGCGAGCGTGATCTTGACGTAGTCGAAGTGGTTCTCGGTCCGGAGGTTGCTGTTGGTCATGGCCGTGGAGCGCGCGGAGGTCTGGAGGAACGGAACGGGTCAGGGCATGGCAGATCGGAAGAGCGTCGTGTAGGGAAAGAGTGTC
>CALJTZ010000019.1 GCA_937975655.1 uncultured Synechococcus sp.
GATGAAGGCGGCAGCCGGATCGTCAGCGCCCGGCGCGCCACCGCAACCGAAAGAAAACGCTATGACGACGGTTATTCATAAGTCGAAGGGCCTCACGCCCGAACTCAAGGCCGAACTCGCCAAGCTGGAGGGCAAGCAATGAGCAATATTCTTTTGATTTCCTTACTCGCATTCCTTGGTGGCCTAGTTGTGGCCATCATTGGCATAGCACTACTAGTATTTTGGAGTTACCAGGATGAATAAGACCAAGGATTACATTGCGCTGTACAGGGATGAGGATGGCGTAGTAGTTGGCAGCGAGACTGTCAACCATGAGGTCAGGCAGTGGCTGCAGACCATTGAAGAACTCAAGCTGGCGCTATACACAGAGATGCACAAGGTACAGGACTACAAAGATCTGCTGGATGAGACTCGCAAGATCACGCTAGAACTGGCCAAGAAGATCAACCAAGGTGCCGGCCAATGAAGTGTCCGATCTGCCAGGCATGGACACTGGTCAAAGAGACTCGCAAGCGTGAAAGCAATATCACTGTCAGGCGGTATGAGTGTGCCAACTTGCATACATTCAGAACTACTGAGCAAGTCACCCAGATCTTTGATGCCACACACATGGAGCAGTTGCGGTTAGCCAGGATAGAAAACCTAGTCAAAGCCAGCAAGAGTAGGGTAAGGGCGCCAAGAAAGAGAAAGAGGGCCATAGCATGATTAGTGGTAAATCTTCACCGTACTATGGTCAGTTAATGACCAAAAATTTACATAGCGAGGTAAAGAAGCTCTGGTACAGCCGTAATGAGGAGCTTGAGCCATTGCCTAGCTGGCGCTGGTCATTTGAGATGGAATCCAATTTAGATCACGTTGAAGAGCGTGATTTTCTAGCCAAGATCTTGGCAGTTAAGCCATTGCTTGAGCGTGAAGAGAAGGTTCTTTGGTTAGTACTTATTGAAGAGCAAACATTTAAAGATGTTGGCCTGCAACTGGGTGTAACCCAAGAGCGCATTAGACAGATATATATGAAAGCCATTCGCAAGCTGAGAACCAGGCAAAAAGAGATTACAGGCCTTGATTTGTGGTCTATGGATTGCGAAGTGATGACTTGGAACAGATACAGATCTTTAAAACGCAATGCATGAAGACCAGATACATCTATCGCAGGCCAAGCAATGCGCCATCACCGAGCCTAGAAACCCTACTGATGGCCAATGCCAGGGAGTTGCTGACAACCTGGGAAGTACTCAAAGACAAGCAGCTGGTGGACAGACATCTAGCCAGCCTGGACAAAGTCTATGGCGCAAGCGTAGAGCAAAGGGTCAGAACGTATATGCACGAAATAAAGAAAACTGAAAGAGGTATATGAATGAGTTGGCATTATTTGCGGGAGCTGGAGGGGGAATCCTTGCAGGACATATGCTCGGATGGAGAACCGTTGCAGCCGTTGAAATCGAGGACTACCCACGCAGAGTTTTACTGCAACGGCAAGCTGATGGACTCTTACCTAGATTCCCTATCTGGGATGACATCTGTACATTCGATGGCAGGCCATGGCGTGGACGAGTCGATGTCATCAGCGGTGGATTTCCATGCACCGATATCAGTGCAGCAGGAAAAGGCGCAGGCATTAATGGACAAGACTCAGGACTGTGGGCAGAAATGGCACGGATCATTTGTGAAGTACAACCCCGATACGTCTTCGTGGAAAACAGTCCAGCTTTGCTTACTCGGGGACTCGGAGTTGTCCTCGGTGACCTGGCCGCGCTCGGGTATGACTGCCGGTGGACAGTGCTGGGAGCTGCCGACGTTGGCGCCCCCCACCAGCGCGACAGGTTCTGGCTTGTGGCTACAGACACCCATTGCCGCGATGGCGAAGAACACGATGCGCAGCCCAAAGTTTGCGAAGGGGCGCGCACCATCGCCGCAGGAGTTCGTGCAGCAGTGGCCGACGCCGACCAGCACCTGGCCGAAGGCGAGGCCCGCCTCGTGGCCGCGGCCGTCTCCAGCCTGCTGGCCCTGGCCGTGAGCCTGTTCCTGGTGCTGAGCAGCCTGGCCGGCCTGCCCATCGCTCCGGCCCTCGCCCTCGACACCTCCACCGGGGTGGGCCTGCAGGATCGGGCCCTGTTCCAGGACACGGTGGATTACACCCTCACCAACCAGAGCGGCAACGACTTCTCCGGCCAGCAGCTCGCCAACACCTCCTTCGCCGGAGCCGTGGGCAAGGGAGCCAACTTCGCCGGCGCCAACCTGCACGGCGCGATCCTCACCCAGGGGGCCTTCCCGGAGGCCAACTTCGCCGGCGCCGACCTCTCCGATGCCCTGATGGACCGCACCGACATGAGCCACACCGACCTGCGTGGCGCGGTGCTGGTGGGGGCGATCGCCTCGGGGGGCAGTTTCACGGGCGCCAATGTGGAGAACGCCGATTTCACGGATGCCCTGCTGGACCGGGTGGATCAACGCCTGCTTTGCCAGAGCGCCAGCGGCACCAACCCGATCACCGGCGCCGACACCCGATCCAGCCTGGGCTGTTAACGCTCCAACCAGCCCCGTAGCTTGCCGGGATTGAGCAAACCGGCGGGGTCGTAGGCCGCCTTGGCGGCCACCTGATCGGCATCCACCACACCGAGCCCGCCGTCCTCCACGTTGAACACGTGGGGGTTGAACAGCACGCAGCCCAGGGCGCAGCAGTGGTCAATCAAGGCCTGCAGCGCCTCAGGCCCACGCCAGCGCACCAGGGGCAAACAGGCCAGTCGCTGGGCCCCCATGCTGCGCACAGCCTCCAGGTGCCAGAGCAGGTCTGAGCCCCAACGCTCCCGCAGGGCCGCCAGGGCCGGGGCCTCGGGCTGGGGCAACAGCAGCTGCAGGTAGGTGAAGCCCGGGTCGCGGCTGCGCACATGCAGGGTGGTGTGGTTCCAGGTGAGCTCCCGCAGGGGGATGCCACGGCTCTGGCCCTGGGGCGCCTGCCACACCAGCGCGCCCCCCAGCTCCGTGAGCAGCGCCGGCAGGGCCAGCAGCGCATCGGGGGCCGCCAGCAGCAGCAGCCGGTGGCTGCGGCCATCGGCCTCAGGGCAGCCCTGGGGCCAGGGCAGCTGGGCCGCCACCGCAGCCTCCAGCACGCACAGGGCGTTGAGCTGCAGAGCCGAGGCCGGCAGCACCTGGGCCGCGGCCAGGGCCTGTTCCCAGTGGGCAAATTCCAGCACCAGCTGCTGCCAGGCCACCGCAGCGGTGCTGGCCATGGTGAGGGCGGTCACGATGCCGTTGGTGCCGTAGGCGTGGTTCAGCGACTGGGCGCCGGCGGCATCCAGTTGCAGCAGCCGCGGCTGGGGTTCCACGGTCACCATCTCCAGCCCCAGCAGATGCCCGGGGTCCCGCAGGAAACCCCAGCGCAGTGAGCCGATGCCGCCCGATCCGCCGGCGATGAACCCGCCCAGACTGGCGCTGCGCACCGTGCTGGGCACCAGCCGCAGGGCACGGCCATGGCCCTGCAGCTGCTGGTCGAGATCGGCCAGCAGGATGCCCGGCTCAGCGGTGAACACCCCCGTGGCGGCATCCAGCTGCAGCAGGCGATTCATACCACTGAGGTCCACCACCAGGCCTCCCGCCAGGGGCACGCACTGGCCGTAGTTGCCGGTGCCCGCACCCCGCAAAGTGAGGCTGACGCCATAGCGGGCACAGGCCGCAGCCACCCGCAGCACCTGCTCGCTGCTCTCCACCCGCACACCCATCTGGGCCCGCAGGCCCTGCAGCAGGGGGGCCAGCACCGGCGAGTACACAAAGGCATCCGCTGAGAGGGCCTCCAGTTGGGCGCTCTGGCGCAGAGGGGCGAGCCCCGCGGCCAGCAGATCAGCCGCCAGGGCCTCCAGCTCGCTCCAGGGCACCCGGAGCTGGCTGCGCCACGACCCCGGCTCGCCGGCCAGGGCCAGCAGCTCGGGCACCTCATAGGGGTGATGGGCTTGAATGCATGCCTGCAGCTCGGTAAAGCGCGACTGGCGGGATTTGATGATGAGCTGAATTTCGGTGGCGCGCTCCACCTTGCCTTGCCAGCGATAGACGGAGGTGAGGCCGGGCAGCTGATTGATGCAGGCCGCCAGCCGCTGGTTCAGCAGTTGTGCGCAGATGAGGTCGGCACTGGCCTCATCCGGGCAGGTGCACAGCACCAGAATGGCATCTGTCATGGTGAAATTTCTCGTCTGTGCGGGGCGGTCAGGCGCCCGTAAACCAGTGGCTACTATACCTAGCGACGGGGCAAATAGCATCTGACGGCCTTTATCGGCTCGACATGAAAATAAGTGGGGGGCATGAGATAGAC
>CALJTZ010000020.1 GCA_937975655.1 uncultured Synechococcus sp.
TTGCAAAGCCGTACCCGGGAAGATCCACCAACCGCCAGCGTCGAGCAAAAAGCGGTGTGTGCGCAGCGCACCACGGCCCAGCAGGTGGGGTTTTTCTAGGGAGGTTTGCAGTGCGGCGCTCACAGTGCACCGCCTTGCAGATATGCGGCCAAGCAGGCAGCAAGAATCAGCATTACAGCAGCGCGTGACATCCAGCGGATCAATGCGCGTGCGTGCTGGCGGCGGTGGCACTCAATCACGCCTGGGGCAAATGCGGGGCGCTTCATTGGGCACCGCCTTTCATCACAAAAATGGCGCTGATCGCCTTGGCTTCCGGAAAGTCGGCCATCACCTGAGTCACGGCCTCAAAGCCATCTGTGAAGATGCCGTGGCAAGTGCCACGCGACCCGTCGGGCATGGTGATCTTGATGCGGTAGATGTTCATAGCCATCTCCCTCAAGCCACGCTTTGCAAGCACAGGGCTTGCTTGGCCACGGCGTCCACCAGCTGTTCCGGGTCGTCGGAGAGGTAAAAGGTGCTCTCCTCCAGCACCGCCGGCAGGAAGGCCAGGGTCTGGCCGCCCTGGCGGTAGAGCCGCGCCGTGACCATGGTTTCCATCCGCATCGGCGGGTGGCCGCTGAGCCCCAGGCGCGGGTTGGCGCCCACGGCCCCCATGCGTTCCCCCAGCTCCCGGGAGCTGGCGATCCGCAGGCTGCCCTGGCTGGCACGGCTGGCGGGCAAGCCCGCGGCTTCGAGGGATGCGGCAATGGCATCGCTGGCCGGCACAAGGGCCACCAACACCTGATCGGCGCCCAGGCTCGCCCCCAGGCGACGACCGCTGGGATCGAGGTCGTGTGGTTGCAGCAGCCCCTGCAGCAGCAGATCCCCCAGCCAGGTGAGGCTCTGGGTCCAGAGCAGGGGAACGTTGTCGTTGGCGATCCGCTGTTGGCTACCGGGCCGTTGCCGTTCCGCGGCGATCGACTCCTTGGGCACCAGATACAGCTCCGGCAGCAGTGCTTCCCCATCCACATCCACGGCGAGCTTGCTGAGCCGCTCGCGCCAGCTCCAGGCCTCGCCCCAGCGCTCTTCGCAGCAGGCCGTCACCAGCTCGTAGGACAGGAACAGGGGCCACTCGCACTCGAGGTGTTCGAACTGGGCCAGTTCCTCCCGCTCGTAGTGCAGACGGGTGTGGTCTTCCACCACGGTCTGGTGGCCGTCGCGGCGGAAGCGCTTGTAGCCGTAGGCCCCGCCCAGCTCGGTGCGGATCTTGTGGCGGGTGCGCTCCACCAATTTGGGATCCTCCACCGCCCAGGCCGGGTAGCCGATCACCGAGAGGCAGGCCGCATCCACTTCCTTGCTGGCGGATTCCCGCGGCAACAGGCCGGTGAGGGCGCGGCGCAGGCGCACGATCGCATCGTGGGGGATGTGCAGGCTGCAGCCCCCGTTTCCGTTGGGGCCGTAGAGATCCAGGCCCTCCAGGGCTTCCAGGGCGGCCTTCACCAGGCCGATGGAGCTGGCATTGCGCTCTGGCATGCCGTGGTTGCCCTTGTCGCCCCGTTCCCAGATGCCGTAGTCGGCCACCCGGTAGGCCCGGGCCACGTAATACACCAGGTTCTGGATGAAGTCCCGCTCGTGGCTCGTCTGGATCACCACCAGCCCCGAGCGGGTGAGTTGCGCCAGCTGCAGCAGGAACAGGGCCGTGGCGTCGAGCTGCAGGTGCCCCCAGCCGTCGTCGGGCACCACGGGGTTGCCGCTGTTGGTGTCGTACTTGGCGTGCAGCGCATCCAGCGGCTGCAGGCTGTGCTTGAAGCGCTCCAGCTTCGGTGCCTGGCGCAGCATGGCGTTGAGCAGCCCGCGCATCAGCTGCAGCACCCGCTGCTCCAGTTCGAACACGCGGGTGGTGGCCCCGCTCAGGCGCCGGTGGGCCAGGGCCAGGCCCCACACGCACTGCACGGAGTACACGCAGTCGCGCACCCAGGCATCGCCGTAGTTGCCATGCACCGTGTGGGCGGTGCTGGCCGGGAGCAGGCCGGTCACGGGGTGCTGGCGCTGCAGCACGACCCGTTCAATCTGGGTATCGAGAGCCTGCAGCCGGTCCCAGGCTTCAGCCGGACTCAGCTCCAGGGGCGCCACGGGGGAGGGCATGGATGCGCTGGTGAGGGTCATTGCGCTGAGATGCCGGGCGCCGGCCATAGATTCTCTCGCGCAGCCCATCCGGCGAATGGCATCAATGGCGACTGACGCCACCAGCACTGGCTTCACGGGGCCACAGCAGCCCCCTTCCTGGCGCCTCACCCAGGTGCTGGGGGTGCAAGTGGCCGTGAGCGGCAACGTGTTCGCGGCAGCCCTGGAGCTCAAACAGCGCGGTGGCGGCCAGATCGTGACCCTCAACGCCGAGATGACCATGGCGGCCCGGGCCAACCCGGAGCTGGGTGCTGCCATTGCCCAGGCCGACCTGGTGATTCCCGATGGTGCTGGGGTGGTGTGGGCGCTGGGGCGCCAGGGCTACAAGGTGCGCCGCAGCCCCGGCATCGAACTAGCCCGTGCCTTGCTGGAATACGCCGCCTGCCATGGCTGGAGGGTGGCCTTGGTGGGCTCCAGCCCCGAGGTGATGCAGACCCTGCGGGAGCGGCTCAGTGCCGAAATTCCCGGCCTGAACCTGGTGCTCACCATCCATGGCTACCAGGCGCCGGAGTTGTGGCCTGGGCTGGAGGTTGAACTTCGGGGAGCGCGTCCTGATCTGGTGCTAGCGGCCCTCGGCGTGCCCCGACAGGAAACCTGGATCCAGCGCCTGCATCAGGGCCAGCCGGGCCTGTGGATGGGGGTGGGCGGCAGTTTTGATGTGTGGTCGGGCCTGAAGCAGCGGGCCCCGCAGTGGATGGGGCGCCTGCAGATCGAGTGGCTCTACCGCTTGCTGCAGGAGCCCAGCCGCTGGCGCCGGATGCTGGCGTTGCCGGCCTTTGCCTGGGAGGTCCTCCGGCGCGGCTGAAGGCCGGCCCCAGTGTTGGCCATCAAGCGGCCATCAAAAAGCGGCATGGCCATGGCCACGCCGCTCTCGCAAACGTCTCGCTGGATTCGGGGAGCGCTGACCGCTCAGCGGAAGCCCACCGAGGCCTGCCACACGAAGGCCAGCAGCAGGAAGAACAGGGGGATGATCGGCAGGATGTCCACCAAGGGGCCGAAGGCCTGGTAGGCCTCGGGGAGCTGGGCCAGGGTCTGCAGGGCGTAGGCGGCCATCCCGGAATTCACTGAGCTAGAGGCGGACGCTACCACGTGTGAGCGGCCGGAGAGTCCGGTTCCCAAGGAGCGAAATCCTCTGCAAAACAGCCTTCCGCGATGGCCTGTCCCATGGCTGTGGTGAAGCGCACCAGCTGGGTGATGTTGTGCAGGCTCAGCAGGATCTTGCCGAGCATCTCCTCGGTTTTGATCAGGTGGTGCAGGTAGGCGCGGGTGTGCTGGCTGCAGGCCGGGCAGGGGCAGCTCGCATCCATGGGGGTGTGGTCATGGCGGAAGCGGGCGTTCTTCAGGTTCCAGCGCTCGCCGCCCACCAGGGCCGCGCCGTGGCGTCCCAGGCGGGTGGGGATCACGCAGTCGAACAGGTCGAAGCCGTTGGCCACGGCGATGGCCATTTCCCGCAGCGTGCCCACCCCCATCAGGTAGTGGGGCACCGCCTCCGGCAGCAGCGGCCCCACCTCCCGCACGATGCGGTGCATCTCCTCGGCCGGCTCGCCCACGCTCACGCCGCCCACGGCAATGCCCGGCAGGCCCATGGAGGCCACCACGCGAGCCGATTCCTGGCGTAGGTGGGGGAAACAGCCCCCCTGCACGATGCCGAACAGGGCCTGGTCGGGCTTGGTGTGGCTGGTGATGCAGCGCTCCAGCCAGCTGTGGGTGCGGCGGCAGGCGGCGGCCACGTCGGCCTCGCTGGCGGGGTAGGGGGGGCACTGGTCGAAGGCCATGGCCACATCGGCCCCCAGGGCCATCTGGATCGCCATCGAGCGCTCGGGGGTGAGCTCGATCCGGGCGCCGTCCCGCGGCGAGCGGAACACCACGCCGTTGTCATTGATCGTGTTGATGTCGCCCAGGCTGAACACCTGGAAGCCGCCGGAATCGGTGAGCATCGGGCCGCTCCAGCCCATGAAGCGGTGCAATCCACCGGCATCCGCCACGATCTGCTCGCCCGGCTGCAGATGCAGGTGATAGGTGTTGGAGAGCACCATCTGGGCGCCGGTGGCGCGCAGTTGATCCGCCGTGACCCCTTTCACCGTGGCCAGGGTGCCCACCGGCATGAACCGGGGCGTGGTGACCACGCCGTGGGGGGTGTGGAAGCAGCCGCAGCGGGCCCGGGTGCGGCTGCACTGGGCCGTGATCTCGAACTGAAACGGCATCGAGGCGGCCGCGCCGGGTGATGGTTGGAACCTAGGTGCCGGCCGCGGCAGGATTCCACCAGGTGTTCTCGTTCCCGTTGCCCCTGCCCATGGCCCCCTCGCGCGTGCACGCCCAGCCGGCCTGGCTCAAGGATCTGGCGGGAGCCTGGGTGTTCTACAGCGTGTTGCCCCTGCCGCCGGGGCTGCAGCCCCGCTTTGAGCGCATCGCCCGCTTTGCCCCCTGGGTAGGGGCCGTGATCGGTGGGCTGGAGGCGCTGCTGTGGCGGCTGGGGGAGGAGCGTCTGGGGCTGTTGGCCCAGGTGGCGTTGGTGCTGGCCTTCGGGATCTGGATCAGCGGCGGCCTGCACCTCGATGGGGCGATGGACACGGCCGATGGCCTGGCGGCGGGTCAGGAGCGCTGCCTGGACGCCATGGACGACAGCCGGGTCGGCGCCAGTGGAGTGCAAGCCCTGGTGCAGGTGCTGCTGCTGCGCTCTGCCGGATTGGCGGCCCTGGCGGCAGCGGCCCCCTGGGCGCTCGTGTGGGCGGCGGTGTGGGGGCGTATCGCGCCGCTGATTGCGATTCATGCCTTCCCCTACCTGCGCGATCAGGGCCAGACCCCCGGCACCGCCGGGTTCCATCGCCGCCACTGGCAAGGCCTTGCGGCGGAGTTGGCCCCTGCCCTGCTGTTGCTGGGTCTGCTGGCCGGGCTGGCCCTGGGGCTGGGCAGCGGCCCGTGGGGCTGGCTCGGCTGGTTGGGGTGCATTCCGGCGCTGCTGGTGCCCTGGCGGCTGGGCCGGCGTCTCGGCGGCCACAGCGGCGACACCTATGGCGCCTGCGTGGAATGGACCACCAGCTGGACCCTGCTGCTGCTGGCGCTGGCCCGCCTGGGGGTTGGCTAGCGCCGCCTCAGGGTTGGCTGGGCAGGGTGAGCACAAAGGCATTGCCCTGGCTGGGCAGGGTTGCGGCCACGGCCCGTGGCGGGCAGATCAGGCTTAGGTCACCGCCGAGGCGCTGGGCCAAGTCCAGCGCCAGCGCCAGGCCCAGACCACTGCCGTCCCGGTGTTGGCCCGTGCTGCCGCGCACACCTTTTTCAAAGATGTGAGCCCGCTCTGCGGCGGGGATCTCCGGGCCCTCATCCCACACGCAGATGCTGATCGGTGAACCGCTCTGACAGTGCAGGCCCACGGCACCGCCAGCGGCGCTGTAGCGGAAGGCGTTCTCGAGCAGGTTGGCCACGATTTCGGTCACGGCGCCGCCATCCCCCTGCCAGGCCGGGATGCTGTCCGTCGCTTGCCAGGGACGGCCCTGCAGGGCCGCGGTGGCCGCTGCCCGCTGCAGCAGTGGCATCAGGCTGCTGGAGAGGGATTGGCCACTCGCCTCCCCCAGGGATGGGGGCAGCAGCAGCGGTGGATTGCTGGCGTCGGCTGCCGGTAGCAGGGGCGTGTCGGCGAGTTGGTCAATGGCGTCCACATAGCGGTTGATCTGCCCCTGTTCGGCGAGCAGGTGGTCCACCAGGTCGCGATTGCCAGGATCGCCATCCAGGCGCCGCCGCAGCAGCTGGCCAAAGGTGCGCAGGGCCGCGAGGGGATTGCGCAGTTGGTGCACCAGCAGCTTGAGCTGGTCGTCGCGGCGAGCCAGTTCCTGGCCCAGCCGCTGCTGCTCGTGGTCCAGCCGCAGGGCCTCGGTGAGGCAGAGGGCGGTGGCCTCCAGCCGCAGCGTGAGTGGTTCAGGCCAGGGCCAGCGATCGGCATCCACCCGCAGGGCCCCCAGCAGCAACGGACCATCCCGCAGGGCCAGCCAGCGCCTGGCTTCGCCCAAGGGTGTCAGGGCCGGGTCGTCGTCCCCGCTGGGCAGGGCCAGGTTGGTGGGCCATTGCCCGATCGGTACCAGAGAGGGCTTGCCGTTGGCCCCTGCTAGGGCCAGATACACCACCAGGGCCCGCAGGTCGGGACGATCCGTGAATTGGGCGAGCTGCTGCTCGAGCAGGGCCAAAAACCGCTTGGAGACTTGCATCTGGGCGGTGGCTCAGAGGTGGCTCAGGGGCTCACGGGGGGTGTCCAACAAAAAATGCCGCCGCCCTTGTTCGAAATCTGGGAAAAAGTCTTAAGATGCTGGTATCGACCAATACCTCGCAGTCCGGGAGCGGGCCGCGCGGCGTCGACCCGAGCGTCTTGCTTGCAGTTCTCCTGCAGTCGAGGCTACAGCAGAGGAAGTTGCGTCCTTTGCCCTCTCGGTGTCCTTCACGTCGCGGACGGTGTAGCTGTCTCGAGTTCGCCTGCTTGCAGGTGGCTTGCTGGTGGCTTACTCCCGGTTGACAGACGTTTGGGCGTTGCCAAGCCCAGGTTCTGGTTCCGCCAGGCCTGGGGGCTGCCAGACCAATCAACCCTCAGACCAATCAGGTGGCTGCCTGGCCTCGGCCAGTCCGCCAGCGTGTCCGTCGGTTTCATCACCGTCCCCCAATCCCCCATCTGGGTCACAGCTCCATGTCCAAGAAGCGCAAGCGCATCAGCCGCCGCCGTCTGGCGGGCCAGCGGGTTCTCGCCCACGTGGTGACCCACAACCTGGAAACCGGCGAGCACAAGCCCGTCACGGCGGCCCGTCGTTTCATTGCCGAGGGCGCCATCGTGCCGCCGGCACTGCTGAATGTGCGCCGCAACGAGCACACCACCGATCGCTTCTTCTGGGGTGAAAAGGGGCTGTTCAGCGCTCAGTACGCCGAGGAGAACCATTTCCTGTTCCCCTCCCTGCGCGCCATCGTGGATCGCATCGGCGAGGACACCCTGTTTGCCGGCCTGGAGTCGATGGCAGCCGACGACTGGGAAGAGATGGAAGAGTACGAATACGCCTTCGTCTGAAGCTCCAGCCCGTGAGGGTTTGGGCGCACCCGGCCTGCTCAGCAGGCCGGGTGTTTCAACTGCTGCCGCACGAAGCTGGTGATGCTCGGCAGCACGCCTGGATCAATGGTGTGCCCCCCGGGGAAGGGCAGCAGCTGGGCGGCAGCGCCTGAGGCCTGCAGGCGGCGCAGCACCTCCTCGCTCGCTGCGAAGGGCACCACGGGATCCTGTTGGCCGTGGCTGAGCAGCACTGGCGGCAAGCTCCCGACCGGTTCCCAGCCCTCATGGGGGTAGCCACTGCAGGCCACGATGCCCGCCAGGGGCAGGCTGCTGCCCACATCCAGAGCCATGGCCCCCCCCTGGGAGAAGCCCAGCAGCACCGTGTTGGAGAGAGGCACGCTCTGGTCCAGCTCCGTCAAGCGCTGCCGCAGCAGCTCCCGGGCTGCCGGCAGCTGGCTCCAGTCGATCGGCTGCAGGCCATACCACTGGCGGCCCACGCCATAGGGGTGGGCCTCCGGTGCCCGCAGGGCCACCACGCTCACGCCGGGGCCCACCAACAGCTCGCCCAGGTCGAGTAGGTCGTCGGCATCGGCACCCCAGCCGTGCAGCAGCACCAGGCGCTGGTCCGCCTGCTCTGGACCCAGTTGCAACTGGTCGGGGCTGGGGCTGGCGGGGCTGCTCATGGGCGGATCAGGAACGGGAGTGCTGCTGCGTAGGTTGGATCTTCAGCCTTTTGCGATCGCCATGGCGCCTACGGCCCTCCTGAGTGTGTCCAACAAAGAGGGTCTGGTGCCATTGGCCGAGGGACTGCTGGCCGCGGGCTACCAGTTGATCTCCAGCGGCGGCACCGCCTCGGCTCTGGCCGCGGCCGGCTTGCCCGTGAAGAAGGTGGCGGAGCACACCGGGGCGCCCGAGATTCTGGGCGGGCGGGTGAAGACGCTGCATCCACGCATCCACGGCGGCATCCTCGCCAAGCGCTCTGAGGCCTCACACCAGGCCGATCTGGAGGCCCAGGCCATTGCCCCCATCGATGTGGTGGTGGTGAATCTCTATCCCTTCCGCGAGACCATCGCTGCCCCGGATGTCACCTGGGACCAGGCGATCGAGAACATCGACATCGGTGGCCCGGCCATGGTGCGGGCCGCCGCCAAGAACCATGCCGATGTGGCGGTGCTCACCAGCCCCAGCCAGTACGCCGCCTTCCTGGAGGCCCTCAAGGCCGGCGCCATCACCCAGGAGCTGCGCCGCCAGTTGGCCCTGGAGGCCTTCAGTCACACCGCCGAGTACGACACGGCCATCAGTTCCTGGCTGGCCGGCCAGCTGGCTGCCGAGCCGGTGGCCCCCAATCTGCTGCTGGATCTGCCGGCGAAGCAGAGCCTGCGCTACGGCGAGAACCCCCACCAGAGCGCCACCTGGTATTCCCAGCCTGCGGCTGGCCTGGGCGGTGGCAGCCAGTTGCAGGGCAAGGAACTCAGCTACAACAATCTGATCGATCTCGAAGCGGCCCTCGCCACCGTGCGGGAGTTCGGCTACGCCGGCGCCGGTGCCGGCAGCAATGCCTTCCGGCCGGCAGCCGTGGTGGTGAAGCACACCAACCCCTGTGGGGTGGCTACAGGCACAACCAGTGCCGATGCTCTGGTGCGGGCCCTGGATGCCGATCGCCTCTCGGCCTTCGGGGGCATCGTGGCCATCAATGGCCCGGTGGATGCCGCCGCTGCCGGCCATCTCACCAGCCTGTTCCTGGAGTGCGTGGTGGCCCCCAGCTTTGAGGCCGAGGCCCGATCCCTGCTGGCGGCCAAGGTGAATCTGCGCCTGCTGGAGCTGGGGCCTGACGCCCTGGCCCGGGCCACGCGTCAGCAGCTGCGCACCGTGCTCGGAGGGGTTCTGGTGCAGGAGTTCGACGATCAGCCGGTGGAGGAGAGCAGCTGGCAGGTGGTGAGCCAGCGCCAGCCCACGGCCCAGGAGCTCGAAGATCTGCGCTTTGCCTGGCGCCTGGTGCGCCATGTGCGCTCCAATGCCATCACCGTGGCCAAGGACGGCCAGAGCCTCGGCATCGGTGCCGGGCAGATGAACCGAGTGGGTTCGGCCAAGCTGGCGCTTGAGGCCGCCGGTGCCGAGGCCCGCGGCGCTGTGCTGGCCAGCGATGGCTTTTTCCCCTTCGACGACACCGTGCGCCTTGCCGCCAGCCACGGCATCAGCGCTGTGATCCAGCCCGGTGGCAGCGTGCGCGATGCCGACTCCATCGCCGCCTGTGATGCCCTTGGCCTGGCCATGGTGACCACCAGACGGCGTCACTTCCTCCACTGAGCAGCAGCCGGGAGAGGGCGCGCTGTAGCTTCGCTTCCATCTCGAACAACGCGGCCTGCTCCCCATGCCGGAAGCCCTCGCCTACAACCTCAACTTCCTCCATCCGCTCACGATGTGGGCCCTGCTGGGCCTCAGCGGCTACGCGATGGTGCTGGGCATCAAGGCCAAGAAAACCCGCACCGCCGATGCCGAGACCCGCAAAGAGCTGATCAAGGGGCAGTTCGCCAAGCGCCATTACCTCTATGGCAGTGCGGTGTTGGCGGTGATGGTGCTGGGAACCTTTGGGGGCATGGCCGTCACCTACCTCAACAACGGCAAGTTGTTTGTGGGCCCCCACCTGCTGGTGGGCATTGCCATGAGCTCGATGCTGGTGCTGGCTGCGGCCCTTTCCCCACTGATGCAGCAGGGCAATCTGATCGCCCGCAAGATTCACGTGGGCATGAACATGGGTGTCGTCACCCTGTTCCTCTGGCAGGCCGTGAGTGGCATGCAGATCCTCAACAAGATCTGGGAGAACCGCCCGGCCTAAAACTGAGAGCGCTTGCGGGGAGGGCAGTCCAGGCTGTGGGTGGCGTGGAAGTCCTCCTGGACCTTCCAGGTGAGTTTGCGGGAGATCTGGCGCACAATCTGGCGGAGGAGGTGATCGCCGCTGCTCTGCACCAGCCCCTCGGGTAGCAGGCCGATCACCGCTGGTAGCTTCACCCACACGCTCAGATCCAGCTCCCAGCGCACATCGGTGATGGCAGGATTCTCGGGTTGGTCGTGCAGCTGCAGCGCCGCATTGAACTCCACGTCGTAGAGCTCTTGCAGGCCCGGCTGGAACCGCTCCGCTGACACCGTGCAGATCCGGTACACCCCCTCGCTCTGGGGCAGCAGCTCGAGGCCGATGGTGGGCTCCACCTCAAAGCCGAAATTGCCGAAGGTGCCCAGCGTGAGCACGTAGCCGTTGCCATCCAGCGGCTGCACCTGCATCGGTGAGGCGCAGCGGCGGAACCAGCCCTCGTGGCGGTCTAGATAGGCCGCCACCGTGGCGGCCGGTGCCCGCATCTCCATCACATCGGCGAACTGGCTGCTGTAGCAGCGCACTCGGTGGTCATCGCTCTGACGCAACGGAGTGACCAGCACCTCAGGCCCTTCGGAGGAGGAAGCAGCGGAACTGGTCAGCGATGAGATCAACGTTCTCGCAACTCCCCGTCGCCCAGAGGGCGCATCTGATGAATCAATGTAAAGCGGCACTGTGGCGCCCTTCGCGGCCGATGTGACAGCCCGCGATCCTCAGCTGTCGCTGAGTTCGATCAGCCGGCTGATCACGTCTTCCACCACCCGGTCTGGGGTGGAGGCTCCGGAGGTGATCCCCACGCGCAAGGCGCCTGCGGGCAGGAACGGCTCCACCACCTCCAGGTCGCCGCCCAGGGGTTTGTGCTCGATGCGGTTGCCCGGACCGATGCGATCCGGGGTGTCGATGTGGAAGGAGCGGATGCCGCGGCTCACGGCGATCTCCTGCAGGTGGGTGGTGTTCGAGGAGTTGTATCCCCCGATCACCACGATCAGATCCAGGGGTTCATCCACCAGGGCAAACATGGCGTCCTGGCGCTCCTGGGTGGCGTCGCAGATGGTGTTGAAGGCCAGGAAGTGGTCGTTCAGCTCGGTGGGGCCGAAGCGCTGCAGCATGGTGCGCTCAAACAGGCGGCCGATCTCCTCGGTTTCGCTCTTGAGCATGGTGGTCTGGTTCGCGACCCCCACCCGCATCAGGTCGCGGTCGGGGTCGAAGCCTGGGGAGCAGGCCTTGGCGAAGCGCTGCATGAAGGCCTCGCGGTTGCCTTTGCCCAGGATGTAGTCGCACACCAGCTGGGCTTCGGCCAGATCCAGCACCACCAGATAAATGCCGGCGAAGGAGCTGGTGGCGAGGGTCTCCTCGTGCTTCACCTTGCCGTGAATGATCGAGGTGAAGGCGTGTTTCTTGTGCTTCTCCACGGTGTTCCACACCTTGGAGACCCACGGGCAGGTGGTGTCCACGATGTGGCAGCCGCGTTCGTTCAGCAGCTGCATCTCCTGCACCGTGGCGCCGAACGCCGGCAGGATCACCACATCGCCGCCGGCCACCTCGGAGAAGTCCTTCACGCCGTCTTCCACGGAGATGAACAGCACGTTCATCTCGCGCAGGTGGTCGTTCACCGAGGGGTTGTGGATGATCTCGTTGGTGATCCAGATCCGCTCGGTGGGGTAGTGGCGGCGGGTTTCGTAGGCCATGGCCACGGCCCGCTCCACGCCCCAGCAGAAGCCAAAGGCCTCGGCCAGTTTCACCTTCAGGCGCCCGTGCTCGAGGCCGTAGCCGTTTTCGCGCAGGCTGGCGATCAGGTCGCTCTGGTAGGCCTGCTCCAGGCTGCCGGCCACTTCTTCAGCCCGGCCGAAGCCGCGGCGGTTATAGCGATCCGAGTGGTGCAGGGATCGCTTGAACGCGCGGGTATCCACGTCGGCTGGGCACGGGTGGGCACAACTCTATGGGCCGTAGCCCAGGGCCTGGCGGCGCTCAGCTGTGGGGCTGCACCTCCACCACCCCCAGCCACTCCACACCGGTGTCGCTGAAGCCATAGCGGCAGGGGATCACCTCCACCCCGGCCGCGAGCGCCTGGCGGAACAGGTCGCCGTAGCGGGGGTCGGCGCTGTCGCCAGGGGCAAAGCGGGTCACGTCGGCTCGGCTCAGGCAGGGCAGCAGCACGGCGCGGGCCTCCGGCAGCACCCCCATCAGCTCTTCCAGGTGCTTCTGGCCCCGCTCCGTCACGGTGTCGGGGAACAGGGCCAGCTCGCCGTCGGTCCAGGTGGTGTTCTTGACCTCGACGTAGATCGGCCGCTGGTCGGGCGCCTCGGCGGCGGGCGTCAGCAGCAGGTCGATGCGGCTGCGGCGGCCCTCGCCATAGGGCACCTCGGCCTTGATGGCCCCGATCGGCCCCAGCCAGGGCTCCAGGCAGCCGGCCTCGATCGTGGCGCGCACCAGCCGGTTCGGCAGGGCGGTGTTGATGCCCACCCAGATCGGTGTCCCATCCGCCCCGGGCACCTGGGCCTGCTCCCAGGTCCAGGCCAGTTTGCGGGTGGGCGATGGGGCATGGCGCAGGCGCACCCGGCCGCCCGGCTGCAGCACGCCCGTCATCGGGCCGGTGTTGGCGCAGTGGGCTGTCACCACTTCACCGGAGTCCAGCGCCACATCGGCCAGAAAGCGCTTGTAGCGCTTGAGCAGCACCCCTTCCTGCAGGGCCTCCAGGGGCAGCACCAAGGGGCCCGTGGGCGTGGCTGTGGCCGGCATGGCGGGGCTGGAGGCAGGGAGTTCGGGCCATGGTGGCCCAGGACAGACGCCCCAA
>CALJTZ010000021.1 GCA_937975655.1 uncultured Synechococcus sp.
CAGCCATGGCGCCAGCTGCTCACCAGGGTGAGGGCGGCCACCGCGGCGGTAGAACTGCGCAGGATCCGTGGCCCCAATTCCACGGGAATCCAACCCTGCTGCTCAGCCTCAGCCTCCTCCCCCTCACTCCAGCCCCCCTCGGGCCCGCAGGCCAGCCATAGGGCGGTGGGTGGAGCCTCGAGCCGCTGTTGCTGCAGCACCTCCTGCAGGCTCGCCAAACCCGCCCGGCGGGTGGTGGCCCACAGCCGCAGGCTCTGGGGTCCAGCAGCAGCAGCAGCTACCGCCTGCCGTGCCGGCTGGGGTTCAGCCACCTGCGGCAGCCAGAGTCGCTCGCACTGCTCGGACGCTTCGCGGGCGATCGCCTGCCAGCGCTCAGCCTTGAGCTGGCCCATCACGGCCGTGCGCTCGGCGATCAGGGGCTGGAGTCGATCCACCCCCAGCTCCACCGCCATCCGCACCACCACGTCGTAATCCCGCTTCACCACGGCGGCGGCCAACACCAGCTGCGGCCGCGGTGGCGCCACCTGCTGCAACGGCACATCCAGGGGCTGCTCCAGCAGGGCGCCATCCCGGCCCTGCAGGCGGGCCTCCCAGAGGTTCCCCCCTCCATCGGTGATGGCAAAGCCATCGCCCGGGCCCAAGCGCAGCACCCGGGTGAGGTATCGGCTCTCATCTGCCGTGAGCTCCACGCAGCCATCTGCCGCCTGGGCCAGACGCTCGGGGGCAATCAGCAGCCTGCGCCGCTCCTGGGCCATTCAGGCGTCGGCGTCCAGATCACCAGCCTGGGGGAAAAGGCTGTCGGGATGGTGCTCCACGGGCCAGTCCTCATTGATGCCGCCGATCAGCAGCTCCTCGATCTGAACCACATCGCAATTGAGCTGGCGCAGGGTGTTGATCAACACATCGAGGGCCACCGCATCGCTGGTGCCGAGATCGAGCCAGCACCGGGCCCAGTCGTCCAGATATTCCATCTCGCCCATGTTGTGCATCAGGGCCGGCATGGCCCGTTCAGCATCGTCGGCGTCGTAAGCCATCCAGCTCACATCGGCCCCTGCCTCATGCACCTGCAGGTTCTCGGCGTTGAAACCACCGAGCTTGCCCAGGAAGAACCAGCTGTCAAAGACCGTTTCCACGTAGCTGCGCTCCCCCTGGCCAGGGGGATTGGAGAAGCGGAGCCAGATCCAGCAGTTAAAGGGATCGAATTCACGAAACTGGATCTGCATCAAACCAACTCCTTCCAACCCAAGTCCATCAGAGCCACTCCATCAGACCGTGCAGCCGCCCAGCGGGGCTTGCCCCCATCAAACATGCTGGGACCACCATCGGGCCACTGAAGGCCGGCACAGCAGCGCGGATGCTCGAGCTCCGATCCCTTCACTACCAGGCCGCCACCGCCCCTGAGCCGGTGTTGCGGGGCGCCAGCCTGGTGCTGGAAGCCGGAGCTCCAGCCCTCGTGGCGGGGCGCAGTGGATCGGGCAAAACCACCCTGCTGGAGCTGATCTGCGGCCTGGCGGATCCGAGCAGCGGCTCCATCCACTGGAAGGGCGAAGCCCTCAACGCCCGCCAGCGGCGCTGGCTGTGCGGGCTGGTGTTCCAGTTCCCGGAACGCCATTTCCTCGGCCTCTCCGTGGGCCAGGAGCTGAAGCTGGGCCAGCGCCGCCTGCCCTCGGAGCAGGTGGAGGCCGTGCTGGCCCAGGTGGGCCTGCAGGGGGTGCCGCTGCAACAGGCGCCCGAACGGCTCAGTGGCGGCCAGCAGCGGCGCCTGGCCCTGGCGGTGCAATTGCTGCGCAACCCCCAGGTGCTGCTGCTGGATGAACCCACCGCCGGCCTCGACTGGTCGGTGCGCGATGAGGTGCTGCAACTGCTGGAAGCGCTCAGCCGCGACCGGGTGCTGCTGGTGGTGACCCACGAGCCGGAGCTGTTCGATGGGCTGGTGGAGCCGGGCCGGGCCTGGCGGCTGGAGCAGGGGCTGCTGGCCCAGATGCGTTGAAGCACCGGAGGCGCTGAATACAGTGCCCTCACTGGATCCGAGGAGCACGCAGCGGGATGCGAGATCAACTGGTACGCGCCACCGCTGCCGGGGGCGGCATTCGTCTAGTGGCGGTGAGCACCACCACCTGCCTGCGCTACGCCCGCCAGCGCCACCAGCTCTCCTTCCTCACTACCGCCCTGCTGGGTCGGGCGATGACCGCCGGCCTGCTGCTGGCCAGCTCGATGAAGGTGGCCCACGGCCGGGTGAATCTGCGGATCGCCTCGGATGGCCCCCTGCGGGGCCTGATGGTGGATGCGGGCCGGGACGGCACGGTGCGGGGCTATGTGGGCAACCCGGGCCTGGAACTCAACCTGGTGAGCGATGCCGAGGGCACGCCCCACTTCGATTTCAAACAGGCCGCTGGCACTGGCTACCTGCACGTGGTGCGCGATCTGGGGGAAGGGGAACCGTTCAGCTCCACGGTGGAATTGGTGAGCGGCGGCATCGGTGAGGACGTGGCTTCTTACCTGCTGCACTCCGAACAGACCCCCTCGGCGGTGTTCGTGGGCGAACAGCTCGACAGCAGCGGCGTGCATCACGCCGGAGGGGTGTTGGTGCAGGTGCTGCCCAAGGCCGCCCGGGAACCGGCCCTGGTGGCTCTGCTGGAAGATCGCTGCCGCGAGGTGAGCGGCTTCAGCCAACGGCTGGCGGAATGCGAGGGCAACCTGCAGGCCCTGCTGGAAGATATTTTTCCCGACCTCGATCCCCAATTGCTCGAGGATGCCGAGGCCCAGCAGCAGGTGCACTTCCACTGTCCGTGCAGCCGCCAGCGCAGCGTCAACGCCCTCAAACTGCTAGGTCGCGCTGAACTCAGCGACATCCTTCAAGAAGATGGCAAGGCGGAACTCACCTGCCACTTCTGCAATGAGATCTATGAGGTGAAGGGCGGCGAACTGCAGGAGCTGATTGACGAGCTAGAACCAAGCGCAGCCTGAGGTTTTTTTCCCAAGTCGCTTGTAGCAGGAGGTTGCGCGTGGAGGCTTCATGAGCGCATTGTTAGGCCACTTCTAGTCCACCGAAGCCATGGGCTTCAGCGATGAACTGGCCACCCTGAACAACCAACTAGCTGTTCTGTCTCAGCAGGTTGGTCAGTAGCCATTGAGGTGTGAGGTCGCTACCGGTTGAGGTGTCACCGCCCAACCGAGAGCTCACAACCCATGCATACACACATCAACGCCCGACTGACGCAGCGGGGCCGGCTGCGATTGGTTTCTCAATCCCTGAACGACCATCGCCCCTTGGCAGATCTGGCCTCAGAAGCAGGAATCTCCCTGCGCTGCGCCTACAAGTGGCTGGCCCGGTATCGATCAGGCGGCGTGGCCGCCTTGGCGGATCGACGCAGTGTTCGCCGCTGTCAGAGGCGGACACTGCGTCGATCCGAACCGCCTCCAGCAGGCCGTGGAGCTGCGCCACCAACGGCTGCACCTGCGCCACATCGCCCGGTTGCTGGCAGCACCCTTCTCCACCGTGGCCAGAGCCCTGAATCATTTGGGTCTGGGGCGGTTGCGAAACCTGGAGCCCTAGCGCTTGCGCTTCTGCGAAGCAGTGGCCTCCGGTGCAGCGCTACGAGCGCCAGATGCCGGGTGATCTGATTCACATCGACGTCAAAAAGCTGGCTCGGTTCCGCCGGGTCGGGCACCGCATCACCGGCAACCGCCAGCAGGGCCGCTTTGCTGGTGTCGGCTACGACCGTGTCCACGTGGCCATCGACGACGCCACGCGGCTGGCCTACATCGAGGTGCTGGCGGACGAGCAGCAAGCCACGGCCATCGGCTTTCTGTGCCGTGCTGTGGCTTGGTTCAACAGCCAGGGCGTGGAATGCCGGCAGGTCATGTCGGATAACGGTCCGGCCTACCTCTCACGCAGCTTTGCCAAGGCTTGCAAGGCCCTGGGCCTCAAGCACATCCGCACCAGGCCCTACACGCCCAGGACCAATGGCAAGGTCGAGCGATTCATTCAGACCCTCTGCCGGGAATGGGCCTACGGGATGCCCTTCCGGTGACTTTCAGGAAAGGTGTCAATCCTGGGCTGCCGGTCAGGCGGCCTGCA
>CALJTZ010000022.1 GCA_937975655.1 uncultured Synechococcus sp.
GGTCGCCGACGTGCAGCACGTCACCCGGTGCGCAGCCGAGGCGCTCGCAGGCGGCGAGGAAGATGCTGGGGTCGGGTTTGGCGGCGCCGTGCTCGCGCGAGCCCAACTGGAAGGCGAAGTGATGGTCCAGGCCGATCGCGGCCAAGTCCGCATTGCCGTTGCTCAGCGCCGCCACCGGCAGTTTCGCGCTGATCCGCGCCAGCGCAGATGCCGCCACCGCCCGCGCCGGGCTGATGGCGCGCGACTGGCCGGCCGAATCGGTGGTGCCGCTGCTCGAACTCATCGAGGACGAGCGCAACGTGCTCACCGGCACCGCCGCGGGCATCGGCTGGCAGCAGGGTTTTGACGGTGGCCTGTTCGCCCTGGCGGCCACCATGTGCTTTGTGGTGCTCTACGACGCCGCTGGCGTGCGCCGCGCCGCCGGCATCACCGCCCAGCGGGTGAACGGACTGCCCGATGGCCTCTGGGATCCCCATCCTGATGCCTCCAAGGACGATGCCGCGCCCCAGTTCAAACCCCTCAAGGAAAACCTGGGGCATACGCGCCTCGAGGTGCTGATTGGTGCCCTGCTGGGCCCCCTGGTGGCCCTGCCGGGCCTGGTGCTGGTGGGGTCCCCCCTGGTGTTGGCCCAGCACTGGGGCCTGCTGCCCATTGGCTGAGCGCCTGCTCACCCCTGGCCAGCAGGCTGCCGCCGAGGCCTTTGCCGCCTGGTTACAGGCCCCCTACGACGGCACTCCCTTTGTGCTGAGTGGTTACGCCGGCACGGGCAAGACCTACCTCTCCCGCCATCTGCTGGAGCGGGTGGAGGCCACGGGTCTGTGCTGGACCGTGGTGGCCCCCACCCACAAAGCGGTGGGGGTGATCCGCCAGCAGCTGAGCCTGGCGGGGCTGCAACCCACCTGGTTTCCCTCCACCATTCACCGCCTGCTGCGGCTGAAGCTCAAGCGCCAGGGGGATCTGGAGCGCTGCGAGGAAACCGAGCAAACCGCCGGCTCCCTGGAAAACCTCGGGCTGGTGCTGGTGGATGAGGCCTCGATGGTGGATTCCACCCTGCTGGAGATCGCCTTGCGCTGCGCCCATCCCTTTCGCACCCGTCTGGTGTTCGTGGGGGATCCGGCCCAGCTGCCCCCCGTGGGGGAGCCCCAGAGTCCGGTGTTTGGCATGGGCCGTGCGGCCACGGCGGCCCTCACCGAGGTGGTGCGTCACCAGGGCCCGGTGCTGCAGCTCGCCACTGGGCTGCGCAACGGCCGGCTGCCCTGCCGTCAGCCACCGGCCTGTCCGCCGGTGCGCACGGCCCAGGGGCTGGTGGCGATTTCCCCGCGGCAGGAGTGGCTGGCGGCGGCTCAGGCCGCCCTGCGGCGGGCTGTTGAGCTTGATAACCCCGACCATGCCCGCATCCTCTGCTACACCAATCGCGCCCTGGAGCAGCTGGTGCCCCTGGCCCGCCGTGCCATCCATGGGGAGATGGCCGACCAGCTGCCGGTGCTGCCCGGGGAAGTGCTGATCACCCGATCTGCGGTGATGGCCCCCGCCTGCCGGGCTGGAGAGGAGGCGGCCGAGGAGCCGGCGAGGCCGGCGCCGACGACGATCACCTCGTACTTCCGCTTGTTGGCGGGATTGACGAGCTTGATGTCCGCCTTGTGCTTGCGCCACTTGTCGGCCAGCGGGCCGGCGGGGATCTTGGAGTCGAGTTTCATGGGTCGGGGCGCTGGAGGTGACGATTACTTCAGGCAGCCGGTGAGCACGGCGAGAGGGATGGAGATGAAGCCGAGGGCGATGAACCAAGCGTAGGCCTGGGCCAGGGCGTCCAGGCGGCCGCGCCAGCGCTCGTTGCGCAGGCCGAGGGTCTGGAACACGCTGCTGACGCCGTGAC
>CALJTZ010000023.1 GCA_937975655.1 uncultured Synechococcus sp.
CACTGATCAGGCCAGTGAGGCCGAGGGTGCCGTAGGCCAGTTCCTTCAGCTTGCGCTCGATCTCATCGAGGCCATCGACACCGCCTGCGGCCCGCTCTGCCGCGGTGGGCTCAGCGCCGCGGTAGTAATCCTGGGGCCTGCGGCCGAACATCCTCTCGGCCATGCGGATGCCACCGATGCCAGGGATCTGGCCAGCACCCATGTAGCCGATCAGGTTCCCGCCCTTGCTGGGATCTGTGATCAGCTCCATCACCTGGTTGAGCTGGCCCAGGGAGGTCTGGCGGGCCAGCTGGCCGGTGAGCACCTGGGCGACGCTCAGCAGCGTCTTGTGCTGGTCGTAGTCCGAATAGGTGCCGGTGACGAAGTTCTCCTTGATGTCCTTCCACAGGAACAGGGTGTTCAGGATTGGAATGCCGCCGAGGAACGGCACCCCGCCGATTGAGTTGGGGTTGAGCCCCTTGGCCTTGAGGTCAGTCAGCCACTCCTTCCTCTCGCCTGGCTCGATGGGGCCGTTGCCGATGATGAAGTTCGGGTCGACTGCCTCAAGCGCGGCAAAGCCCGCAATCATGTGGCCCGCAATGATCCAGTTGGCCTTGACCCGGGCCACCTGGGCCGGGGTGTAGCTGGCCCCAAACAGCATCCGCGTGGTGTCGATCAACGGGGTGATGCCCGTGAAGGTGAAGTCCGTCAGCAGACCCATCAGCGGGGACTGGAAGTACGGGAACGCCAGATCAACTTCCCAGCGGCTGCGAGCTCTTTGCGTGGCCTCGTAGACGACCTTGCCCAGGCCTTCCTCTGGCACGTTCTGCATCCGCATCTCGCGGGAGAACAGCTCGGCGCCGGCCGCTTCCTTGGTGGCCATCGTTGGCGCACCGTAGGTGTCGGCCAGCTTCTGCTCGGCGATCATTGCCCCGATCTCGTCGTCGGTCATCTCCGAGCCGGGGATGCCGTTCTCCTTGCGGAAGGCCTTGATCTGGGCCTCGGTGGGGTTGGCCGAGTAGAAGCCGTCCTCGAACTCGGCATCGATCTGGTCCTGGACGCTCTTGCGACTGGTATCGAACCCATTGGCCCGGTACTTCATCTCAAGGTCATTCCGCAGCTTGAAGGCGTAGTGCCACAGTCCAGCCACGTTGTCGGTGGCGCCCATCAGGCGCAGGCCCGGCTGGAGCAGGGTGCCGCTGTAGCCCTTGAAGGGGGTGCCGCTGATCTTGTCGTGGACCCACAGCCGCACAGAGGCCTGAAGCTTGCCCCGGTAGATCGCCGCGTTGGCCGGGTTCAGGAACATCCCGGGCATGTACTCCATGTCCGTGATCTCGTTGAGCCTGGCGAGCACCTCATCGTTCGAGGTCAGGTTCTTGCCGTAGGTGTCCCGGTTGCCGGCGAACACCGTCTTGCCGTCCTTGAGGGCGTCAAAGAACACCTCGCGGCCTGATGCCTTCACCACGTCCATGGCCTGCTTGACGCCAGACCAAGCGGAGCTCCAGCTCTTCCACGCTTCGCGGCTGAAGGGAGTGCCGTATGGGGTGGCGGTGCCGACGTTCTCGAAGGCCTGCCGGTAGGGGCCCACGATCGCCATGACGAAGTTGGAGCCGAGGTTCACCTTGAGTTGGGTGGACTCGTTGAACAGCTGGCCGTCCTTGGCCAGCAGGTTCGCCAGCTTCATCTGGTGGTTGAAGTAATCCCCCTTGCCCAGCCGGCTTTTGGGGTCAAGACCGTCGAGCTTGATCAGCAGGTTGAGCTGCTTGATCTTCTCAGCGGCCTTTTTCGCATCCAGCTGGTCAAGGGCATCAATCACCTGCCCCATCACCTTGTCTTTGCCGAGGTCATTCGGGGTGAGGGCAAGCGTC
>CALJTZ010000024.1 GCA_937975655.1 uncultured Synechococcus sp.
GCGGCTCTGGGTCTTGTCGCTGAGCCAGCCCACCACCGGGTCGTTGATGGCATCCCAGAGGCGGGCCAGCATCAACACCAGGCCGGCCATCCAGGGCGGCAGCCCCGCCGCGGACGTGTAGAAGATGAACAGATAGAAGCCAATCAGGGACGCGGCCATGCCGGTGCCGGCATCCCCCAGGCCGTAGGACCACAACAGGCGCTGCCGGGCGATCCCCCGCAGGCTCGCGGCATCGCTGGGCGTGGGGCGTTCAGGCGCGGCAGGCACGGAGGTGGAGGCCAAGGGCGCGGGTCCGAACGCAGGTCATAATGCTGCAGCCAGCCAGACCACAGGTCGGGCGGGGCGATGCTGCAGTACGTCTGTACTGACGCGGGCTTAGTTTAGTGGTAAAACCTCAGCCTTCCAAGCTGATGATGCGGGTTCGATTCCCGCAGCCCGCTTCGAACAATGTCTCTGGGTGTTGCGATCACCCGCAGAGATCACCTGCCCTCAGAGCTGGGGCACCAGGGGGTGTTCAAACAGGCCGTTGAGGTAGTGCTGAACCACGGCTTGCTCTTTGCAGCCCTGCTGAAACAGAAAGCTCGCCACGGCGGATTGGAGCAGCCGGTATTGATCCCATTCGGGATGGCCGCCGATGAATCCCACCATCGCCTGAAAGAGATCCTCTGGGAATTCGTTTTCCACAGTCACATGGGGCGCCATCGCATCAGGAACTCCCGTCATTCAGCCGCCCATGGGGATCACCCATCCATCAGCCCACGACCGAGCCCTCCCCGTCAACCGCCGGTCTCATGCTGAGTCTTGGGAGGGCAGTGCCGGGACGATGAGTTGTTGCAGTGCTTTTGGTGCGGACTGAGCCTTGGTGCCGCCACAGCGCCGATGGCGCCGTTGGTGCTGTCAAGTGGAAAACTGTTTTCCGGATGAATGGGCGGGCTGCCCTGCGGCGGCGTGAGTCTTGCCCCTGGGGCCTGTGGAAAAGCTGGGGAAAACCTTCTCTGGGGTGTGGGGCGATTCGCTCTTCAGGGCTGCTGATCGATGGCCCCGCCAGCGCCAGCAATCGCGATCAATGGCGCTTGTGCTGCGCCAGCCCCGTTGACGGCGAGGAGGGTCGGGCAGTCAGAGCGGATGCCCGTTCAGCAAGGGGGCGGCCACCAGCAGCATCAGGCTGTTGTTGGCCACAGGTGCCGTGGGGGCCGTCCAGTGTTCCGGTTGCGCCGGCAGGTCCTGCCCCGCCGGCAGGGAGGTGTCGATCACCCGCAGCCAGCCGGCGGGGCAGGCGGGCAGCTGGAAGTCCATGGGCGTCACGTAGGCGTTGAGCCCGCACCACAGCAAGGGGCCGTGGTGGCGATCGCTGAGGCTCCAGGCCAGGGTGTGCGACCAGCTGGCCCAGTCCGGTTGACCCAGCTCGATGCCATGCCACTCCCGGCTCAGGTGGCCCGGGATGTCCAGCCGCAGTTGCTTGCCCTCGGCGTGGGGCACCTCCGGGTTGAGCAGTCCGCAGAGGTGGTGGCGCAAGGCGATCAGGCGCTGCACAAACTGGCGCAGGGCGCGGTCGTCATCGTTGGGTTGCCAGTGCATCCAGCCCAGGGGATTGTCCTGGCACCAGGCGTTGTTGTTGCCGCCCTGGCTGCGGCGCACCTCATCGCCCATGAGCAGCATCGGCGTACCCGTCGAGAGCAGCAGCGTGGCGAGCATCGCCCGCATGGTGCTCAGCCGACCCGCCTCGATCTGCGGATCGTCGGTCTCGCCCTCGACGCCGTGGTTCCACGAGCGGTTGTCGTCCGAGCCGTCCCGGTTGTCCTCGAGGTTGGCCCGGTTGTCCTTGTGGTCGTAGCTCACCAGGTCGGCAAGGGTGAAGCCGTCGTGCGCCGTCACCATGTGGATGCTGGCGCAGGGGCTGCGGCCGGTGGTCTGGAACCAGTGGCTGGAGCCACACCGGGTGCATCACCGACGCTTCTGCGACGCCTCGAAAACCTCGTCGCCGTGCTCATC
>CALJTZ010000025.1 GCA_937975655.1 uncultured Synechococcus sp.
CTTCCGATCTTGCATCAGGCCAACCAGCGCATCCTCGATGCCGTGGCCGATCGCTTCCAGATCCCCCATGAACGGGTGCTGAGCAACCTGGCCAACTACGGCAACACCTCCGCGGCCACCATTCCGCTGATGCTCGATGAGGCGGTGAAAGATGGGCGGGTGCAGCCCGGCCACCTGATCGCCAGCAGTGGCTTTGGCGCAGGCCTCAGCTGGGGTGGGGCCCTGTTGCGCTGGGCTGGCCCGCAGGGCTGAACCCGTCCCACGGCCTAATCTCCCCCCCAACGTGCAACGCAAGTAGCCATGGGCATTGCCTGGGTGTTTCCTGGACAGGGATCTCAGAAGGTGGGCATGGCCGCCGGCGTGCTGGAGCTGCCCGGGGCCCGCGAGCGCTTCGCCGCCGCCTCGGAACTGCTCGGGCGCGACCTCCTGGCCATCTGCGCGGGCGAAGCCGATGGTGCCCTCAGCGACCTCAACGACACCCGCAACACCCAGCCGGCCCTGTTTGTGATCGAGAGCCTGCTGGTGGATGGCCTCAAGGCCCAGGGCCGCACGGCGGATGTGGTGGCCGGCCACAGCCTCGGGGAGCTGGTGGCCCTCTATGCCGCCGGCGTGTTTGACGTGGGCACCGGACTGGCCCTGATGAAGACCCGCAGCGAGCTGATGGCCGCCGCCGGCGGTGGGGCCATGACAGCGGTGATGGGCTTCGATCGCGGCGAGCTGGAGGCCCTGGTGGCCGCCAACGACGCCGTGGTGATCGCCAACGACAACAGCAGCGCCCAGGTGGTGCTCTCCGGCAGCCCCGAGGCGGTGGCCGCGGTGAGCGGCGCGCTCGCCTGCAAGCGCGCTATCCCCCTGGCGGTGAGCGGCGCCTTCCACTCCCCCTTCATGGCCGAAGCCGCCGCGGCCTTCAGCACCACCCTGGAGGGGGTGCCCTTCAGTAACGCCAGCATTCCGGTGCTGAGCAACACCGACCCCACCCCGGAAACCAACGGCGAGGCCCTCAAGGCGCGCCTGCGCCACCAGATGACCACCGGCGTGCGCTGGCGCGAAACCATGGAGCGTTTCAGTGCCGATGGCCTGGCCACCACCGTGGAGATCGGCCCGGGCAACGTGCTCAGCGGCCTGATCAAGCGCAGCTGCGAGGGCGTGAGCACCGCCCAGATTGCCGGCGCCGCCGACCTGGGTCTGTGAGGCGGCTTCTGCGCGGCCGCCGACCCGCCGACCCACCGGCGCTGATCCGCACCCCCCGCCCCAGCCTCACCTACCGGATCGTGAGCTACCTGCTGGTGTTCCCGATCTACCGGCTCCTGTTCCGCGGCCGCACCGCCGGCAATGGCAACGTGCCGATGGAGGGGGCCCTCGTGGTGGTGGCGAACCATGGCTCGCACCTGGATCCACCGCTGCTGGGCCATGCCCTGGGCCGCCCTGTGGCCTTCATGGCCAAGGCGGAGCTGTTCAAGGTGCCGCTGCTGGGGCCGATCATCCGCGCCTGCGGCGCCTACCCCGTGGCCCGCGGCGCCAGCGACCGTGAGGCCATCCGCACCGCCACCGACCGCCTGGAGCAGGGCTGGGCCACCGGCGTGTTCATCGATGGCACCCGCCAGGCCGATGGCCGGGTGAACGATCCCCAGGCCGGTGCCGCCCTGCTGGCGGCCCGGGCCGGCGTGCCGTTGCTGCCGGTGGCCATCATCAACAGCCACAGGGCCCTGGGCACCGGATCCAGGCAGGCCCGGCTGGTGCCCGTACACATCCGGATCGGTACGCCGATCCCCCCACCGGCCTCCCGCAAACGGGCGGATCTGGATGCCGCCACCGCCGCCTGCCAGACCCCGGCCCGCCACAGCACGGCCAATCGGCCAAGGGCGAAGGCGATCTGATCGCGCGCCTGTCGCCGCACCCGCAGGCTGCGCGGGTCTGGGCGGATGTGGCGCAACACCTTGGCATCCGCGCGCGGCGCGGCAAGGCGGTGAACCTTGACCCTGCCGCCCTTCTCATGGATATGGTTCTGCAAATCGACGCCACGGCGGG
>CALJTZ010000026.1 GCA_937975655.1 uncultured Synechococcus sp.
ACGACGCTCTTCCGATCTGCAAAGGCGTTGAGCCTGCCGCCGTCCTCTTGGGTGACCTGCATGGCACGGGAATGTGGTTCCCGCGACGCTACGGAGCTCCTCCGGTTTTGGCTTTCCCCTGGCGGGGAACCTTTACGTGCCGATGCGGCCCGCCGTGGGCGAGCTGGGACTGGCGCTGGCGCGGATCGGCAGGCGCCCGGCCCGGAAGGCGGTGCGCCCGGCGCTGCAGGCCTGGGCCATGGCCTGGGCCATGGCGGCGGGATCCCCCGCCAGGGCGATGGCGCTGTTGATCAGCAGGGCATCGGCCCCCATTTCCATGGCCTGGGCAGCCTCGCTGGGCACGCCGATGCCGGCATCCACCACCACTGGCACCGTGGCGTTCTCAATGATCAGGGCGATGTTGGCCGCGTTGCGGATGCCCTGGCCGGAGCCGATCGGTGAGCCCAGGGGCATCACCGTGGCGCAGCCTACCTCTTCCAGCCGTTTGGCCAGTAGCGGATCGGCATTGATGTAGGGCAGCACGGTGAAGCCCTCCTTCACCAGCTGTTCGGCGGCCTCCAGGGTGCCAAAGGGGTCGGGCAGCAGGTGCTTCGAGTCGGGAATCACCTCCAGCTTCACGAAGCTGTTGTCTTCCTGGCCCGCGAGTTTTGCCAGCTCCCGCCCCAGCCGGGCCACGCGGATGGCCTCCTCGGCGGTGGCGCAGCCGGCGGTGTTGGGCAACATCCAGATCCGCTGCCAGTCGATGGCCTCCATGAGGCCTTCATGGCCGGCGGCCACGGTCTGCACCCGCCGTACGGCCACGGTCACGATGTCGCAGGCGCTGCTGTCCAGGCTGGCCTGCATGGCGGCCAGGCTGGGGTATTTGCCGGTGCCGGTCATCAGGCGGCTGCCGAAGCTGCGGCCGCCGATCACCAGGGGGTCGGCGGCCAGGGCCGTGCTGGGCTGGGTTCCGGCAAGGGGGCTGGTGGCGGACAAATCGGGAGATGGGGCCATGCAGCGAACGTACCGCGTGGCACTGCTCGATGCCGCAAGGCCCTCTAGCCTGCCCGCACCATTCCATCCCCCACGTGATTCCGCTGCTGCTTGCCGCCAATCCCCTGCCGGTGGGGAGTTACGTGCCGTTCACGCCTCCGGCCACCTCGCCCCTGGCGGGTCAGGCCTCCTTCCTGGGGGAGATGGCTCCGGTTGAAACCTTCGATCCCGTGGCTCGGGCGGGTGTGCTGGCCCAGCAGATGCCGCGCCAGTGGAGAGGTACGTATCAGCCCTTTGCCGGCGGTGCGCCCCTCACCGTGGAGCTCACGCTCGCCTCCGCCACGGCCCTGGGTCAGATGGTGGATGTGCGCGGGCAGATCACCGTGGGCTCGGTCTCCGCGCCGGTGCAGGGCAATCTCAATGCCAAGTCCGACCAGTTGGATCTGCTGCTGCTGGGCAAGTTGGAGATGACGGGCCTTGAGCTGGGCGGTGAATTCCTGGGCCTGCAGGGTTTTGGCCTGAGCGGCTGGGTGGCCCCGAGGCTCACCAACCCTGGTGGCCAGCTGGTGCTCACCCCCGTGGTGGCGTCTGCTCCCAGTGCAGGCTCGGTGATCCGCGGCCTCTGGTGACGACTGTCCGGGCGGTAGGCTCCCGGGATCGACAGCGAAAAGCCGCCCCTTGAGGGCGGCTTTTTTAAACGGCGGTGCGCTCGAGCCGTTTCAGGCGTTTCTGGGCCGTGCGGTTGGCGCCATCAAGTTCAAGCACCTGTTGGTAGGTGCTGCGCGCCTCCTCTGGCTTTTGCTGCTTTTCCAGGGCAAAGGCCAGGTTGTTCAGGGCCACCGGGTAATCGGCTTTGGCCTTGAGGGCTGCTCGGTAGTGCTTGATGGCTGCGGCGTAATTGTTTTGAGCAGCGAGGGCAAAGCCCAGGGCGTTCTCAATCAGCGCTTGGGCTTCGGAGGGCTCGTCGCCGGCACGTTTGGCAGCCAGCTTGAGGCTTTCAGCGGCTTGGCCATAGAGGCGCTTGCGCAATTGCACGGAGCCCAGCTCGTAGAGCTCAGCCGCCGAGCGAGGGGCGTCTTGGCCTGGGGCTTCGAGCCGGGCCAGGGCAGCCTCATCACGACGCACCCGCAGCAGTTGCCGGGCGACAAGCACAGCTGCACTGCCCAGCAGCACGATCAGACCGATCAGGTAGGCCTGGGGGAGGGAAAAATCCATGGGGCCTACCTTGCCAGGCTTCAGCCCTTCGCGGCGCCCACCACGCTGGTGAAGCTGGCGGGGTCGAGCACGGCGAGCTGGGCCAGCATCTTGCGGTTCAGCTGCACATCAGCCTTCTTGAGGCCACCGATCAGGCGGCTGTAGCTGAGGCCGTTCAGGCGAGCCGCGGCGTTGATACGGGCGATCCACAGGCGACGGAAGTCGCGCTTGCGGCGGCGACGGTCACGGTAGGCGTTGCAGAGGGCCTTCATGACCCGCTGGTTGGCGGTGCGGAACAGGGAGCCGTTGCCGCCACGGAAACCGCGAGCCAGGCGAAGGATCTTGTTGCGGCGTTTACGGGCGACGTTGCCCCTCTTGACGCGGGCCATGGGTTGATCTCAGAAAAAGGTGGAAAATCGGGGCCTGGAGCTGGCCGGTGCAGCGATCAGGCGATCAGCTGTAGGGGAGCATGGCGCGCACGTTGTCCGCATCGCGCTCGTCCACAACGGCCATGGTGCCGAGGTGGCGCTTGCGCTTGGGGCTCTTGTGATCGAGCAGGTGGTTACGGAAAGCGTGGCGGCGCATGAACTTTCCGCTGCCGGTCGCTTTGAACCGCTTGGCGGCTGCTTTGCGGGTCTTGAGCTTCGGCATTGTCTACGCGCTCGGGCACAAAGAAGGAAGGTACGACGCGGGAGTGCCTTCCGCCAACTCCCCTAGCGTCATTTCAGTCGTGACTGCGTCTCCATGGGCCCTGCCTGGCCGCACCTTGCCCGCTGCGCTGCGGGCCTGGGCTTGATCGCGCTGGGCCCGGGCCTCTCGGCCTGCCGCGCCGATGGACGGACCCATTGGCCTGTGCCCGCCCCGCCCGTGCCGTCCGCCCGGCAGCCCCTGCTGTGGGTGGCGCTGGCGGCGCACCTGGGGCCCCGCACGGCGGCTGCCGCGGCCACGACGGCGCCCCTGGTGCTGGAGGGCGCCGCGGCCCCGGTGCAGGTGCTCGATGCCGCCGGCCAGCGGGCCACGGGTCAGCGTCTGGCCCTGCAGTGGCGCGCCGTGCCCCTGGCGGAGCCGCTGCGCCTGCAGCGCCTGGTGGCGGGGCCGTTCCCCAGTTTTGAGAGTGCCGAACAGGTGGCCGCCGCCTGGCGGCTTCAGGGCGTCGCCCCCGTGATCGCCCACCCCAGCGACTGGGAGGTGTGGGCCCCGGCGGGATCGCCGGCTCCATCCGGCCAGGCGCTGCGCAGCGTGACCATCACCGCCACCCACCGGATCGCCCTGCAGCTGCCGGCAGGCTCGGGCCGGGCCGCCGTGCTGCTCAAGGGGCCGATCCAGATCCAGGCCCCTGGGGGCCTGCGCTGGAGGGATGGCGTCTATGCCGGGCCCCTGCGGCTGCAGAGCGATGCCTATGGCAGCTGGACCCTGGTGGAGCAGGTGCCCTTGGAGCGTTACCTCCAGGGGGTGGTGCCCCACGAGATCGGTGCGGGAGCACCAGCGGCGGCCCTGGCGGCCCAGGCCGTGCTGGCCCGCACCTGGGCCCTGCGCAACCAGCACCGCTTTGCGGTGGATGGCTATCACCTCTGCGCTGACACGCAATGCCAGGTGTATGGCGATCCACGCCATGCCAGTGCATCTGTGCGGCAGGCGATTCAGGCCAGCCAAGGCCGGGTGTTGAGCTGGCAGGGGCAGCCGATTCACGCCGTGTATCACGCCAGCAATGGCGGGATGGCCGCGGGTTTTGAGGAGAGCTGGGGCGGGGCGCCGCTGCCTTATCTCAGGGCCTTCCCCGATGGTCCTGCCAGCTATGCGGCGGCCTATCCAGTGCCGCTGCGGTCTGCCAATGGGCTCGCCTCCCTGCTCCGGGGTGGTGGCCAGGCCTATGGCGCCGACCACCCCCTGTTCCGCTGGCAGCGCAGCCTGGATCGGACCCAGATCAGCCGTGCCCTGGGGGCCTCCGCTGCAGGCCTGGGCGAGCTGAGCCAAGTGCGCGTGATCGAGCGCGGACCCAGTGGCCGGGCCCTGGCCCTGGCCTTCCAGGGCAGCAAGGGCCAGCTGGTGCTGCGTCGCGATGCCATCCGCCGCCGCCTGCGGCAACTGCCCAGCACCCTGTTCAGCGTGGTTCCAGCGGCGCCAGGGGTGTGGCGGTTTGAGGGGGGAGGCTTTGGCCACGGTGCCGGCCTCTCCCAGGCGGGGGCCACGGATCTGGCCCGCCGCGGCTGGAGCCTCCAGCGGATCCTCAGCCACTACTACCCGGGCACGACCCTGGAGCCGTGGGGAAGTCTGAGCAAGGGCCTTTAGAGTTTCGTCATCATCGGGGATGCCATGACCGCCGGCGGCACAGCCACAGGAGCCCGCCGTCTCAAGGCTGCCCTGTTCCTGCTCGGTTGCGGTGCAGCGGGCATGGCGCCCCATTGGCTGCCCGACGGGCAGCGGCTGGTTCCCGCCTCCGCACTCACCCTGCTGCTGGGCAGCTACGCCCTGCGCACTGTGTTTCTGCCCCTGCTGCGCAGCAGTGCGCCCAAGGCTGGGGCGCCCGGCTGCAGCCCTGATCTGGACGCCTGGCCGGCGGTGGATCTGGTGGTGGCCGCCCGCGACGAAGAGGCGGTGATCGGCCGGCTGGTGGAGCGGCTGGCCCAGGTGCGTTACCCCCAGGGCAAGCTGCGTTTCTGGGTCGTGGACGACGGCAGCGAAGATCGCACTCCCGAGGTGCTCGCCGCCTACCAGGCCCGCTATCCGCAGTTGCAGGTGGTCCGCCGCAGCCGCCAGGCCGGAGGCGGCAAATCCGGGGCCCTCAACACGGTGCTGCCCCAGTTGCAGGGCCGCTGGTTGATGGTGCTGGATGCCGATGCCGAACTCCAGAGCGATGTGCTGGAGCGGTTGGTGCCCTTCGCTGAGCAGGGGGCCTGGGGGGCTGTGCAGCTGCGCAAGGCCGTGGTGAATGCCGATCGCAACCTGCTCACCCGGGCCCAGGCCATGGAAATGGCCCTCGACGCCGTGATTCAGCAGGGGCGTCTCAGCTCCGGTGGCGTGACCGAGCTGCGCGGCAACGGCCAGTTACTGCGCCGGGAGGCGGTGCTCGCCTGTGATGGCTTTAACGAGGCCACGGTGACCGACGACCTGGATCTCAGCTTTCGCTTCCTGGTGCAGGGGGAACCGGTGGGATTGCTCTGGGATCCGCCGGTGCAGGAGGAGGCCGTCACAGCGCTGCCGGCCCTCTGGCGCCAGCGCCAGCGCTGGGCAGAAGGGGGGCTGCAGCGCTTCTTCGACTACTGGCCCAGCCTGACGGGGCCTGGTTTGACGGGCACCAAGAAGCTCGATCTGCTGAGCTTTTTCCTGCTCCAGTACGTGCTGCCGGTGATGGCGCTGGCGGATCTGATCGGTGCCGCGATCACCGGCACGGCCCCGGCGCTGTGGCCCCTCTCGATTGTTGCCTTTGGCCTGTCTGGGGGCGCCATCCTGGCCGGCTGCAGCCGCAGCGCAGAGGGCCCGGCCCTGCCGGCCATGCATCCCTTCAACCTGGCCCTGGGCATCCTGTATCTCAGCCACTGGTTTGTGGTGATCCCCTACACCACCCTGCGGATGGCGCTCCTGCCCAAGCGGCTGGTGTGGGCGAAGACGCTCCATGTGGGTGATGGCGTGCTCGATGCCCCGGAAGACGCCGATCTCACCACCCAGGTGTCCTGAGCTCAGGCGGCCGTCTCCCGCATGGCGTCGTCCGCGTCGGGCAGGGGGCCATCCAGCTGGACCACCTCGCCGTTGAAGAAGTCCGCCAGTCGTTTGGCCTTGTCGTCGATCAGCTCCGGTTGACCTGACCTGGGAGGCTCCGCCGTTGGAGCAGGCGGTGGCGCAGCAGGCTTCTCGGCGGCTGGCGCGGCGGCGGGGGTGCTCTGAACCGGTTCGGGTGATGCTGCTGGCGCCGGCACCGGAGCTGGGGGTGGCAGTGGCGCGGGCTTGCTGGGGGCCACCGTGGCGGGAGCGGTTGCCATCACGGCCCCCCCCGACCCCTCCAGCACCACCTGACGCGGACTGCCGAGGGCCGTTTGGACCGCCTTTTCCAGCAACGGCAGGCGGCTCTGCACCATGGCCATCCAGTTGCCAGCCACCTGCACCACGGCCCGCTGTTGGTCGAGCCGCGCCAGCACGGCTTGCTGGGACAGCAGCATCCGCGTGGAGGGCAGTTCCAGCCCCGCCAGGATCTGCTGCCAGAGCTCCTGGAGGTTGGGGCTGCTGGCGTCCGCAGGGGCTGCCGCTGCGGTGGGGTTCAGGGCGGGCTCCGGTGCGGGTTCCAGTTCGGGCTCCGCTTGGGGCTTTGGCCCGGCTTCCGGCACGGGTCTTGACACTGGCACTGCAGCTGCGACCGGCGCAGACGCCGCTGCAGGCACCGCGGGGATGCGGGGGGCCGCCGCCTGGGCCTCGGCCAGCAGGCCGAGCAGCAGCACCTCCAGCCACAGCCGCGGCTGAACGCTCTGGCGCAGCTGCTGTTCGCTGCCCTTGAGCTGGGCTTGCCACTGCAGCAGGCGCGCCTTGCCGATGCTGCGGGCCAGGGCCGGTAACTGCGGTCGGAACTGGGGCGAAAAACTGGTGAGCTCCAGCCGATCCGGGGCCACCCCCGCCAACACCAGATCCCGCAGGAGTCC
This sequence comes from uncultured Synechococcus sp., assembly GCA_937975655.1. Lineage (GTDB taxonomy): Bacteria > Cyanobacteriota > Cyanobacteriia > PCC-6307 > Cyanobiaceae > Vulcanococcus. Next base: position 6,795 of record CALJTZ010000026.1, read on the forward strand.
GGCCAGGCCCTGGAGCACGGCGCCGGGTTCGCGGCCCCGCTCCAGCAGTGTGCGGACGGCCTCAATCACCCCCATGGGCTCGCTGCTGGCCAGGGATTCCGCCAGCTGCAGCAGCTCTTGCTCCGGCACGGCCCCCACCAGGTCCCACACCGCCTGCGGCTCGATCGGCGCCGGCAGCAGGCTGAGCTGATCCAGCAGGCTCTCGGCATCCCGCAGGCCCCCCTGGGCCCTCTGGGCCACCACGTGCAGGGCTTCGGCGGTGATGCCGATCTGTTCCTGTTCGGCGATCCAGGTGAGGTGGTGCTCGAGGGCGTCGAGCGGAATGCGTCGGAAATCAAACCGCTGGCAGCGGCTGAGGATGGTGGGCAGCACCCGCTGGGGGTCGGTGGTGGCGAGCACGAACACCACTCGCGGCGGTGGCTCCTCCAGGGTTTTGAGCAGGGCGTTGAAGGCCGCCGTGGAGAGCATGTGGCACTCGTCCACCACGTACACCTTCCAGCGGGCCTGCACCGGCGCGAAGCGCGACCGCTCGATCAGCTCGCGGATGTTGTCGACGCCGGTGTTGGAGGCGGCGTCGATCTCGATCACATCGAGGGCATTGCCGGCGGCGATGGAGGTGCAGAGTTCACAGCTGCCGCAGGGTTCCGGCGTGGGCCCCTCGCTGGCGATGCAGTTGAGCGAGCGGGCCAGGATGCGCGCGCTGGAGGTTTTGCCCGTGCCCCGCGGACCACTGAACAGATAAGCCGGCGCGATGCGGTTCTGGCGCAGGGCGTTGCCCAGGGTGGCGGCGATGGCCTCCTGGCCCACCAGCTGATCGAAGCGCTGGGGCCGGTACTTGTGATGGAGAGGCTGGTAGGCGGAACGCATGGCTGGGCTCATGGGTCGCTACGCCGAACGAGGAGGCTACTGGTCCCGGCCCTCCTCCAGCAGCCGCTCCAGTTTCAGTTCCATGTCCTCCACTTCACTCAGTTGGTCGGCGAGGTTCTGGGCAGCGAGCCGCAGGGCCGCGAACTGGTCGTCGCCCCAGCGGGCCTCCGCCCTGACCAGCTCCTGTTCCAGCTTCTCCTGCAGCTTCAGGCGCAGGCCATCGAGCTGTCCGAGGCTCTTGCGGGCCAGTGCCTTGCCCTGTTCCAGGCGTTGGCCATCGAGCTGGATGCCCTTGCGCAACAGCAGGCGCGCGCCGGTGAGCACCGCCGCCGGCACGAACTGGCCCAAGGCGAGGGCGCCGAGGCTGCCGGTGTGGAGCCAGCCCTCCACCTGGGCACTGCGGTGCCGGCCGGTCTTGCACCAGTGGGCGAAGTGCTCGCAGTTGTTGAACAGCAGGTTGTAGTTCTGCTCCCCCAGCCGGCCCATGGCGCGCCTGAGGGTGAGGCCTGGCGTTGAGCAGGGCTCGGTGTAGGTCACCACGCTCACGGCCTCGCCGCGGCTGAAGTCGGAGGTGGAGCTGCGCAGGATCTCGCGGCCCTCGAGGTAGTGGGCCACGCTGCCGTCGCCCAGGTCGATGCCGTGGTGATTGAACAGCCCGTGCTGGCGGGGAACCTGCAGGTGATCAGCGGCGGCCATGGGCCAGGCAGAGGCGGTGACGTGAGGCTCTTGCCGGTGATGCCGCGGTGGCAAGGGCGGCGCAGGTCGGAAATCCGGATCCCGGCGCTCAGGCTGATTCCTGCTGCTCCTGCTCCACCAGGCTGGGATGGGGCACCACCTTCGCCTTGGTGCGTTCCTCCACCAGTTCGCGGGTGATCGTGAAGGCCTTGGTGGTGGTGTCCGACGGCAGGGCGTACATCACATCCAGCATCAGCTCCTCCACGATGCCGCGCAGGGCACGGGCGCCGGTCTTGCGGCGGTGGGCTTCGGCGGCGATCGCCTCCACGGCGCCGGGCTCGAACTCCAGGCGCACGTCATCCATACTGAGCAACGTCTGGAATTGCTTCACCAGGGCATCGCGCGGCTCGGTGAGGATCGCCTCCAGGGCGTGGGTATCCAGCGGCTCCAGCACCGCATTCACGGGCATGCGGCCGATGAACTCGGGGATCAGGCCGTACTTCACCAGATCGTCGGGTTCCAGGTGGCGCAGCACATGGGCGGCCTGTTGATCCTTGTGGCTGCGGCTGCGACCCCGGCCATCGGCGGGGACGAAGCCGATGGAGTTGCGGCCCATGCGTCGCTGCACCACGTCCTCCAGCCCCACAAAGGCCCCACCGCAGATGAACAGGATCTGGCTGGTGTCGATCTGGATGCAGTCCTGGTAGGGATGCTTGCGTCCCCCCTGCGGTGGCACGTTGGCCACGGTGCCCTCCAGCAGCTTGAGCAGCGCCTGCTGGACGCCCTCCCCGGACACATCGCGGGTGATCGAGGGGTTTTCGCTCTTGCGGGCGATCTTGTCGATTTCGTCGATGTAGATGATGCCGCGCTGGGCCTGGTCCACGTCCAGGTCGGCCTTCTGCAGCAGCCGCAGCAGGATGTTTTCCACGTCCTCACCCACGTACCCCGCCTCGGTGAGGGTGGTGGCATCGGCCACGGCGAAGGGCACGTCGAGCAACTCGGCCAGGGTCTGGGCCAGCAGGGTCTTGCCGCAGCCGGTGGGGCCGATCAGCAGGATGTTGCTCTTGTGCAGCCGGGTGGCCGTCTGGCTGGCTTCGCCCTTGCCATCGCCCTGCCAGGCCAGCCGTTTGTAGTGGTTGTAGACCGCCACCGATAGCACTTTCTTGGCCTCCTCCTGGCCCACCACCTGGCGATCCAGGTGGGCCTTGATCTCCTGGGGTTTGGGGATCTCAGCGAGGGTGGGGACGGGCTTGTTGCTCTTCTTGGCCGGCTGCTTGCCCTTCGCTTCCGAGCTCTGGCGCTGGCCGCCGCTGGTGGCCTGGCCGTCTACCAACTCTTCATCGAGGATCTCGTTGCAGAGATCGATGCACTCGTCGCAGATGTAGACGCCAGGGCCGGCGATCAGCTTGCGCACCTGGTCCTGCGATTTGCCGCAGAACGAGCACTTCAGGTGGGCGTCGAACTTGGCCATCGGGCGGAGAAGGGCGGCGAGGGGGCGTCCGGCGAGGGTGGGGCTGTGGGCCCGAAACTCAAGGATCGGCAGGATCCCGCGCTTCGTCAGCCGTCCTTAAGGATCAAACCGGTGATCCGTCTTCGACGACCCGGTCAATCAGTCCGTATTGAACCGCTTCCGCTGGGGAAAGGAAGTAGTCGCGGTCGGTGTCTTCGGCGATCTTTTCCAGGGGCTGGCCGGTGTGCTCGGCCATCAGCCCGTTGAGGGTGTCCTTGAGGAACAGGATTTCCTTGGCCTGGATCTCAATGTCCACGGCCTGGCCCTGGGCCCCGCCAAGGGGCTGGTGAATCATGATCCGGGCATTCGGAAGGGCCAGGCGCTTGCCCTTAGTGCCGCCGGAGAGCAGGAAGGCCCCCATGGAAGCTGCCAGGCCGTAGCAGATGGTCACCACGTCGGGGGCCACCTGCTGCATGGTGTCGTAGATCGCCAGGCCGGAGGTCACCGAGCCGCCTGGGGAATTGATGTAGATCTGAATGTCCTTCTCGGGATCCTCGGCTTCGAGGAACAGCAGCTGGGCCACCAGGGCATCCGCCACCTGGTCGTCGATGCCGGTGCCCAGGAAGATGATCCGCTCGCGCAGCAGCCGCGAATAGATGTCGAAGGCCCGTTCGCCCCGGCCGGATTGCTCCACCACCGTGGGCAGCACACCGGGGGCCGCACTCGGGCTGGCGATGGTGGCCTCGGGGCGTTGGCCCAGCCAGCGGTTCTGGATCGGGTGGGGACGCTGGGCGAGGAGGGGGTTGGCGTCGATCACGCGGCCGGAGCTGTTGGCAGTGAGGTCAATCTATGGGGATCGGACCAGGCCGGTGGTGTGAGCACCGCCCTGGCACCGCTCCCCTCAGCCGCTTAGGCGTCGGCCTTGGCATCGGCGTCCGTGTCGGCGGCCTTCTCGGTGATGCTGCTGTTGGCTTCCAGCCAGCCCAGCAGCTTCTCGCGCATCAGGTCTTCCTGGACGGCGGCCCGCAGGCGCTGGGGATCGATGTTGGCGGTATCGCTGAAGCCGCGGCTCAGCTCCTTCACCTTGTCCTCGATCTCCTGATCGCTCAGTTCGAGCTTCTCGCTGGCGGCCAGGGCCTTGAGGGCCAGGCTGCGCTTGAGGCGTTCTTCGGCCTCGGGGCGGGAGGTTTCCCGCAGGCTCTGCACCAGCTGGGGGGTGAACAGTTTCTTCACGTCCATGCCCTGCTGCGCCAGTTGGCCGGCGGTCTGCTCCAGAAGCGACATGATCTCTTCCTGCACGAGGGTTTCGGGCAGCTCCACCTCCAGCTGCTCCACCAGGGCGGCCAGCAGGGCGTCGTGGCGGTTGGAGCTGTTGCGGCGCTCGGCCTCGTCCTTCAGGCGGGCTTCCAGGTCGTCCCGCAGCTCCGCCAGGGTCTGCTTGTCGCTGGCCTGCTGGGCAAAGGCGTCATCGAGGGCAGGCAGCTCGCGGGCTTTCAGTTCCGTCAGGCTGATCTCGAAGCTGGCCTTGCGGCCCGCAGCATCCTCCTGGGGGTACTCCTCAGGGAACTGGCAGGCCACGGTCTTGGAGTCGCCCGGCTTCATGCCGAGGATCCCTTCCACGAAGCCGGGGATCATGCGGCCGTCCTCCAGTTCCACTTCCATGGCGTCGGCGCTGCCGCCGCTGATGGCTTCGCCGGTATCCACAAAGGTGCCCTGGAAGCCGATCACGGCCACGTCGCCCTCGGCGGCGGCCCGGCCGTCCACGGGCACGAGGGTGGCCATCTGGCGACGGGACTGCTCGATCAGCTCATCCACGCGGGCGGCATCGAACTCCACCTTCACGGCCTCCGCCTTGAGCCCCTTGGTGGTCTTGAGGCTGGGCGTGGGTTCCACGTCCATTTCCAGGGTGAGGCTCAGCTCCTGGCCGGGTTCAAAGCGCTCCAGCAAGGATTCGAAACCCCCATCCAGGGCGGGCTGGCCGATGGCGGGAATCTCGGCCTGCTTGAGGGCATCGCGGAAGACGCTGTCCACCAGGTCTTCGAGGGCGGTGGCGCGAATGCGCACCGGGCCGATCTGTTGCAGCAGAACCGCGCGGGGCACCTTGCCCTTGCGGAAGCCGGGCAGCTTGATGCTGCGGCTCAGTTTCTCCACGGCCGCGTCATGGCTGGTCTGGGTGCGGCCGGCGGGCACCGAGATCTCCACCGCCATGCGGCTGCCGGGACGGGGGCTGGTGCTGACCTTGAGGTCGGCGCCGGTCTTGGCGGTCGGTGCGGCAGGGCTGGCGGCAGGGCTCATGGAACGGGAAGGCGGGGTATGGCCGAACCGAATCGGCGAGGCAGCCCACGATCCTATGAACTCACCTGTGACGAGCTCCAACGGCCCCTCGCCAGGACCGTGATGGGCGCGTATTGTTGTGTCCAAGAACCACGAGACCCGCTGCGTTTCCTTGAACCGCTAGCGCGCGATAGCCACCCTCTCGTCGACCCCTACAGCTTTCCCATTCACTCCAGCTCCTTTCACGATCACCGGACAGCCTTTCTCCATCGCATCACCGTTCTGAGCGGTCTGCTGTCAGCTCGCTGCTGATCCCTCAGGCATCTCAGCATTGGCCCACTCGGTTCTGCAGCCATGGCCTGCATGGCTGGCCTGTGCCAGCCAGGTTCTGCAACAGCACCCCTGAACGCAGTCGCACTCTCGGTTTTCCCCCTCTTTCGTTCATCCCTCCCTGCTCCCGTTGACCACCGCTTCTCCCCGTTCCCTGCCCCAGCGCCCCCTCAAGGTGGCCGTTCTCGGCGCCACCGGAGCCGTTGGCCAGGAACTGCTGGCGTTGCTGGCTGAGCGTCAGTTCCCCGTGGGTGAGCTGGTGCTGTTGGCCTCGCCCCGCTCCGCCGGTCAGACCTTGGAGTGGAACGGCCAGACCCTCACGATCCAGCCAGTGAGCGCCGAGGCCTTCGCGGGCGTGGATGTGGTGCTGGCGTCCGCCGGCGGCTCGGTGTCGAAGCAGTGGGCACCTGTGGCCGCGGCGGCTGGAGCTGTGGTGATCGACAACTCCAGCGCCTTCCGCATGGATGCCTCGGTGCCCTTGGTGGTGCCGGAGGTGAATCCCGAGGCGGCCTTCAGCCACAACGGCGTGATCGCCAACCCCAACTGCACCACGATCCTCATGACCCTGGCCCTGGCGCCCCTGGCGGCTCGGCGGCCCCTGCGCCGGGTGGTGGTGAGCACCTATCAGAGCGCCAGTGGTGCCGGCGCCCGGGCCATGGAGGAGCTGCGCCAGCTCAGCCAGGCGGTGTTGGATGGCGGCACCCCCGAAAGCAGCGTGCTGCCCCACTCCCTGGCCTTCAACCTGTTTCTGCACAACTCCCCCCTGCAGGACAGCGGCTACTGCGAGGAGGAGCTGAAGATGCTGAATGAAACCCGCAAGATCATGGGGCTGCCCGATCTGCGCGTGTCGGCCACCTGCGTGCGCGTGCCGGTGCTGCGGGCCCACTCCGAAGCCCTCAACATCGAATTCACAGAGCCTTTCCCCGTGGATGAGGCCCGGGATTTGCTGGCCCGGGCCCCTGGCGTGGAGCTGATCGAGGACTTTGACTCCAATCGCTTCCCCATGCCCACGGATGTGACCGGCCGCGATCCAGTGGCGGTGGGACGAATCCGCCAGGATCTGAGCGAGCCCAACGCCCTCGAGCTCTGGCTCTGCGGTGATCAGATTCGGAAGGGCGCAGCCCTCAACGCCATTCAGATTGCCGAACTGCTTCTGGATCCAGCCCAGGCGCTGGCCACGCCTGTTTCGAGGGTCGCCGCATGACCAGCAGCCCCCTCAGCCCCGGATCCCCCTCCCCAGCCCCCTTTGGCCGGGTGCTCACCGCCATGGTGACCCCCTTCGCCCCTGATGGCTCCGTGGACCTCCCCCTGGCCGCGCGCCTGGCCAGCCATCTGGTGGATCACGGCTCCGACGGCCTGGTGTTGTGCGGCACCACCGGTGAATCGCCCACCCTCAGCTGGCATGAACAGCACCAGCTGTTCTCGGCGGTGAAGGCTGCGGTGGGCAACCGCGCCCAGTTGCTGGCGGGTACCGGAAGTAACTGCACGGCAGAGGCGGTGGAGGCCATTGTCGAGGCCGCCGCCCTGGGCGCCGACGGGGCCCTGGTGGTGGTGCCTTATTACAACAAGCCTCCCCAGGAGGGCCTGGAGGCCCATTTCCGGGCCGTGGCTGCCGCGGCGCCCCAGCTGCCGCTCATGCTGTACAACATCCCTGGGCGCACCGGCTGCAGCCTGTCGGCGGACACCACGGCGCGGCTGATGGATCTGCCCAATGTGGTGAGTTTCAAGGCCGCCAGCGGCACCACGGAGGAAGTGAGCCAGCTGCGGGCCGCCTGCGGCGAGCGCCTGGCCATTTACAGCGGCGACGATGCCCTCACCCTGCCGATGCTGGCCGTGGGTGCCGTGGGCGTGGTGAGTGTGGCCAGCCATGTGGCCGGCGATCAGATCCAGGCCATGGTGCAGGCCTTCCTGGCCGGTGATCTGGCCTCTGCCCTGGCCGTGCATGAGCAGTTGCTACCGCTGTGCAAAGCCCTGTTCTGCACCACCAATCCCATCCCCGTGAAAGCCGCCCTGGAGCTCAGCGGCTGGGCCGTGGGTGCCCCCCGACTTCCCCTTGTTCCCGCTTCAAGCGACGTGCGCGACCGACTCACTTCCGTCCTGGCAGCCCTGCGTCCCACCTGACGCCAAGGCCTACCGCCTCCGCCGCCGAGCGGCCCTGAGGCTTCGTTTCAGCCACATCTCCGTTGTTTCGCCGGCCTGGCCGGTACCTCTTTCCTGAATGACAACCCACCCCATCACCCGCAACGGCTCCGCAGCAGCTCAGGCCAGCGGTGCCCCCAAGCAGCCCCACCTGCGGGTGATCCCCCTCGGCGGCCTGCATGAGATCGGCAAGAACACCTGCGTGTTCGAGTACAGCGACGACATCATGCTGGTGGACGCCGGCCTGGCGTTCGCCTCGCGCTTCATCCTTGCGATCGGCCAGTAGGAAACCGCCCATGACCGACGCCGCCCCCAAGCCCGCCGCCAAGCCGGCGGTGGTGCCCGCCAGGCCGGGCGGCGGCACGCCCGCCGCCGCCGCGGCGTTGTGGCCCGCCACCAGCACATGCACGTCAGCGCCAATGGCAGCTGCGGCTGTGACGGTGTTCAAAGTAGCGCCTTTGATGGAGGCGTTGTCGTGTTCTGCAATAACGAGGGATGTCATGTGTATTTCTCCTGCGTTTCTAAATTAAATGACCTTGGCCACGTTCTTGAGCTTGTCCACCAAAGTGGCCACATCTGGCACCTTGATGCCCGCGCTGCGCTTGGCAGGTTCGACCACTTTGAGGGTCTTGATGCGGGGAGCCACATTCACACCGAGGTCTTCGGGCTTGAACACATCGAGTTGCTTCTTCTTGGCCTTCATGATGTTGGGCAAGGTCACATAGCGTGGCTCGTTCAAACGCAAGTCAGTCGTGATGACCGCTGGCATGCTGATGG
>CALJTZ010000027.1 GCA_937975655.1 uncultured Synechococcus sp.
ACTGTTTCGAGCGCTGCGGCGGGAGGGCCATCACCCAGGGGTGCGTGACCTCAGAACCGCGGCCTACGAGCAGGCCTTACCGGGAAAGAAGCGCAAGTTCCAGATCTGATTGGAACCCGTCTGAACGGCGTCTGCCGTGGCGGCTTTCAGGAAGAGAGGTTCGAGAAAGCTGCTGAGGCTCCCCTCTCATCAAGAGGGGCGAAGACTCTGGCCAAGGGTCGGACCAGTTGATCTGCCGTCGTGCTTGCACGCTAGCACGGGCATTTTGGCGATATCAGCTCTGGTGCAACTGCAGCGATTCACGGCGCAGGCTCACCATGTTCAGGGGCATGGCCAGCTGTTGGCTGAACCAGTGCTGCAGCTGTTCCGGGCGCAGGCTGCGACCGGCCGCATCGATCTCGGCGGTGTACTGCAGGCTCACCGCTGCGGGGTCGGGGGTTGCGGCGACGCGCAGGTCCTGCAGGTATGGACGGCAGTCCCGGCTACGGGGACGCCCCTTTTTATCGGTGTCCTCCCAGATCCACTCGCCCGCCTGGAGCAAAGCCTGGATAGCTGCCTGCCACTGGGCCAGGCTGACCAGCGGTGCGGCCGCCGGAGGCTCAGGCCGCAGCACCAGGCTCCAGCTAGCCGCCACCAGCTCCTGCGACAGGCTGACGCCCGACACCGGCACCTCCAGCACCGTCTGCAGGGCGAACTGGGGCGGCAGTTGCTCCTGCAGCCGCTGGCACACCCAGGCTGGGTCCTGCCATTCGGCCATCTCCACATCCATCCACTCGCCGGCCGCCTCGGCCCCCAGGGGCAGGGCCAGGGCGAACTGCACCCGCGGCAGGGGGTGGAAGCCGCCGGTGAAGCTCACGGGCACGCCGCTGCGGCGCAGGGCCCGTTCCATCAGTCGCACGAGATCGAGGTGACTGAGCAGCGCCAGCGAGCCGGTTTTGGCAAAACGGAAGCGCAGGCGCTGCACCCGCTCGCTGGCGGGAGGCCGTTGGGGGAGCTGCTCCGGGATCACTGGAGGCGGAATCACCACGTTGTGACCCAGCTCCGGACCGCACACCCCGCAGCTGCTGCAGCCCTCAAAAGAACAATCGGGAACCACCGCCGCCGCCAGGGCCTGGCGAAGGTCGTCGGCCAGCCAGCGCTTGTCAACGCCGGAATCGATGTGATCCCAGGGCAGGGGCTGGGCGCAGAAGGCCTCCAGGTCGCGGGAACTGAGGGCCTCGGTGCTGCTCCAAGCCCCCATCTCTAGGGCGCGGTAGCGGCCGCCCAGACCCGCGGCCTCAATGGCCTCGGTCCAGGCGGCGTAGGTGCGATCGGCTGCCTCAAACCAGGCATCGAGGCCGGCACCGGAAAAATGCCGCGGCATGTTGCCATCATTATGGATGGCAACGGGCGCTGGGCG
>CALJTZ010000028.1 GCA_937975655.1 uncultured Synechococcus sp.
AACATTCAGCAGCGGCAAGTCGTCAAGCAAGAATGAAACCTCTCGACCAATAGCTGATCAATCAAGGTCAGAGCGGAAACAAATCGGCAGCAAATCTGAAGACCGAAGAATCACCAATTCAAGTCGCAGCAATCATCAAGGGCTGCCGCCAAAACGCCAGCGCAGGCCACCGCCGTAGTTGAGCTCGTTGCCATTGCTCCAGAAGGAGCCGCCCACTCCCGCATAGAGAGAGAACTGATCGGAGGTTTCCAGCTCCACGTTCAGGGCCACGTTGAGATCGTTGGCGCCGCGGTTCTGGCCGAGCACGTCGAGGGAACCGAGGGCCGGCACATCCGCGAAGGAGGCGGTGAGTTGGTGTTCCTCGTTGGTGTCGGCATTGAAATCATGCTCGTAGCCCACCGAGAGCCGCGGGATCAGGCGCGTGCTGCTGGCCACCTGGATGGGTGTTTCCAGCGTGAATCCGATGCCATACACCAGTGAATCGGCGGTGTGGCTGTCCACGGCCAGGTTGAGGGATTGCGCACCCGATTCGGTGATGTCCCCCTGGCTGTGGAGGCTGTAGGCCACGTAGGTGTTGGGCTTGAGGCGGATGGCGTTGCGATCGGCCTTGTTGGCCGAGAGGATCCAGTCGTATTCGGCTTCCAGGGCCGTGGTGAAGCCATTGCCACTCCAACTGGCGGTGGCGTTGCGATCCAGCCCGCCGAAGTTGATGTTGCGGTTGGAATCGTATTGGAAGTTGGTGTAGCCGATCAGGCCCGTGAGCTTCCAGGGGTTGGAGGGGCGATAGATGCCCCAGAGGCTGCCGCCGTAGGTGTCAGAACTGATGCTGGAATTGGCGTACTCGTAGTTGTAGAGATTGGCCTGGCCATAGCCAAAGGCCGCTCCGATGCTCCACTGCTTGGAGGCGTCGTATTGGAGGCCGTAGGTGCTCTGGAAGATGTTGTAGTCGAGGGACGCGAGATCGTTGGTGCCCTCCAGGCCGGCCTGGGTGTTGGTGGCATCAATCAAGAGCGACCAGCGGCTGGCCTGGGACAGCTTGCGGGGCTGGCAATCGCTGGGGCGTTGGCTGCTATCCGCGGGAATCAGGCTGCCATCTTCTGCACGGCAGACCTCAGCTTCTGTAAACAGCCGAATGGCGCGATCACCATCGCTGAGGGCGAGGGAATTCTGGCGGAACTGCTCCATGGCCTCCAAGGCCACGGACTGCATCGAGGCGTAGGGCTCGGCGGTGATGGAGTGGAGGGCCTGGTTCAGCTGCTGGCGTGTGGGAACAGCAAAAAGTGCCGCGACCACATTGGCGAAGTCAGGTGTGACGAGTGCTGCTCTTGTCTGATTAGTGGTGTAACCAGTTGTTCCGATTGCCTTGCCGCCCGTGACACCAGTCGTGACAGCTGCACTGACAGAAGCCCAGCCTGCATCAAGTGTCTTGGCAGTTGCAACAGTGTTGCTGTTGCTGGCCGCAGCACCTGAGCCAGGTTGATTTTGCTGCTGACAAGTCGAAGTTGATCCGCCGTTGCTGAGGCAGGTCTTGGTGTTTGAGTTCGGATTGCCGGATGAAGCCGTTGTAATAGCACCGCCAGTTTCCTTGACACTAGAAATTGCTTGCTTCCCAGGCTCCTTGGTGGAAGTCGGATTCAGAGGTTGACTGGTCTGTGGATTGTTTGGTACTAAAGCGAACTGAAGTTTTGTACAGTTCTTCTGAATGTTGGGATCAGAGCTGGTACAGATGGCGTAGTAGGCAGGATCGATCTGCTTAAAGAGTGGATCTGTTTCGCGCACGAACGTGAAGCCAGATTGCCCAACGGCAGGGAAATTTGTTTTGAGTCCAATTTCTCCTCCAATGGCATCGGCTCCGGCGACATCAATAGCGGTGTAGATCTTGTTTGCGGAGATGGGCGCGCCCTGGTAGGTACTGATATTGAGATTGCCTCCAAGGAGTACGACACGATTGCCTCCAATGATTTTCAGGAGGTCAGAGCTTGATCCGTCAGCCTCTATATTGAGGCTAGCGCTTGCCCCCTGGAGGTAGCTTCCATCCACAGTTAGTGTGCCGATTGAGTTGCCAGGGGAGACGGAGCCTTCATTGAAAACATCTCCGGTGATCGTTCCCGTGCCCTGGAGCGTGCCTCGTGGTCCCACCGTTGTCTTCGAAGTGATGGAACCGTTAATGGCCAAGGTGCCCGACTCCACCGTGGTGGAGCCGGTGTAGCTGCTCTGACCTGTGAGGGTGGTGATGGCAGAGCTGGCCCCTGAGTTACTGAAGATCAGATTGCCCTGCTGACCCACCTGATCCGTGAAGGCTCCCATGAAGGTGGCGCTGTTCCCTTCGGCGTCGATGGCGTTGGTATCGTGGTCATCGACCGTAAAATTGTCACCAATGCTGGCAGCCGCCGATACGACGAGCGTGCCACCCTGGAATTGAGGAAGAACCTTCTGGGCGGCTAAACCTGCGGTTGAATTGATGCTAGGGTCATTATTATTAGTAGCCAGGATTGGCCCTACAGTTGTAATCGGTTGTGGCGGAGCGGTTTCTACGGCTAGCGTATAGGTTCTAGTGGCTCCGTCGCCAGTAACACCATTCCAAAATCCTCCCCTCGCGTAAGCCTTGTTCAATACTGGATCCCACTCAAAGCCATCAAAGGGTATATTTGTGACGGGGACGGGGATGCCTTTCGATGGATTGGATGGATCGGGTAGATCGTATTGAGCGCCAGACTGCCAGGCAAAATTTGCCCCCAAGCCTGTTCCCATTGCCGGATTTGGCAAGCCAAGCGATTCTTTGGTGGCCTCGGAAAGGTCTTTGGCTAGCTGTGCATTTCCCCACCAGGAGCTTGACCTGAAATCTATTGCGCCATTACAGAAGTTGTTTTGAGCTCCCTGTGCAAAACAAGTAGTTGTTTTCAGATTATAAATGGTATTATTATAGATCACCGTAGCGTTCTTTTCTTGCGCGAGCGCTCCGCCCCCGAAGCCTGCGTCTAGGCCGCCGGCGATGGCGGCAGTCGCTATGAAGGGCAGCAGGCCTTTGGTGGCGGCCATCTGACGGCTTCCTTTGCGGCTGGTGTTGATCTTCATCTCGGTATTGTTGTCTGCAAGTAAGGTTGTAAAACGAGTTTATTGGTATTGATTGGATCAGGCCCCATCTGCCGCCTGGTCTGTTCATCCTTTGACATGTAATATAAACGCAAGTCCAGCAACTCTTGTTGTTTTCCGGTGAATCTGCGGCTGTCATCTGAATTCGTGCGCCTTATCTAGTTCCACGCTTGAGTGATAGTCGCCACGCCATGGATCGTGGCCCATCTGCTCCTATCGCCAACCCTCACAGCGCAGCACTGGCCGCCGCCTGATGCCGGCAGAGTCGTTCGATCGCCCCTTGCCTCACTGCTTGTTGAGGATTCGATTGCGGTTCTCGAGCATCAACCGGGCGTACTGGCTCGCCACGCCTCCCAGGAGCTGTTGCCATTGCGCCGCTGTGCGCGGCAGGGGCTCGATCACACTGAAGGTGGCCAGCGGCAGCAGCGCCTGGGTTTGGCCCACCCGGGGGCTCAGGCCCAGGGTGATCGCCACCAGCTCTTTGTCGGCGTGCGCGTCGAGCAGCAGGTAGGTGGTCCAGCGCTGGTCGGGAAAGCGCTGGTCGTACTCCGCCGGCAGGCTGCCGTTGAAGATCTGCCGCAGTTGGGGCGCTGAGAAGGTGGTGCCGTTCTGGCGATATTGCAGGTCGTAGGCCTGGGCCGGCGGCAGCAGCAGGCCGCCGCTGATCAGCGCGGCGGCTAGGCGGTTCAGCAGCGTCATGGCAAGGGCGGGGGTGGCTTCATCGGATGGTGATGTCGCCCACCGGCTTGAACAGGAAGCCCGCTTCACCGGCCACCAGCTTGTAGCTGATCTGGCGGGTGCCGCCGGTGGGTTTGGCATTGGTGTCGCCGGGGCGATAGATCGGGAAGCGCCGCATCAGCGTGGTTTCCACCACGGCGAACTGATCGTGGCCCATGTAGCCCTGGGCCAGCTTGCCGCCCAGCTCCGGCATGGTGATCGGCAGCAGGGTGTGGCCCTTGCTGGCACTCCAGGCCAGCACCGAGCCGTAGCTGCCACTGCCGGCGCTCGTCACATACAGAAGCAGCTCGGGCCGGCCGTCGCTGTTGAGGTCTTCCACCTCGCTGCCGGTGAGTGAGCCGAGCAGTTCCTGCTTCACCAGGGGGTAGGCATGGCCGTGCTCGCTTGCTTTCACCACCAGCTGCTGCACCGATCCTGCCCCTTTCGCGCTCACTTGGAAGGTCACGGCCTGGAGGCTGAGGCTGGTGGCGGGAGTAGCGGCCAGAGCGGCGCTGCTCAGCCCCCCAAGCAGCACCAGGGGCAAAAGGCGAACTGCAGAAGCCATGGCTGGTTGCGCTGACGCCTGCAGCATCGCCGGAGAGCTCCGCTGCCGCATCCCCCATCCGGGGCATTCGCCACAACCGTGTAACTGGTCGGCCTACGCCGACCCCCAGCTCACAAGCCCGAGGCGCAGACCGATCACGGCAGCCTGGGTGCGATCGCGGGCCTGGAGCTTGCTGAGGATGTTGGCGACGTGGGTTTTGATCGTTTCTGGCGACACGATCAAGGCCGCTGCCATCTCGCGGTTGGTGTAGCCCTGCAAGACCAGCTGCAGCACCTGCTGCTCCCTTGGGCTCAAGGGTTCCAGCAGGTCAGGCCCTGATCCACGACTGCTGCAGCGCAGCGCCTCAACGCTGAGGCGATCGATATAGAGGCCGCCGCCCACCACGGCGCGGATGGCCTGCACCATCGCCCCTTCCGCCAGGCGGCTCTCCACCACGACGCCATTGCAGCCGAGTTCGATCGCCCGCTGGGCTGTGTCCTGGGTTTCGCTCTGCAGGATCAGCAAGGTGCGCAGTTCGGGCAGTAGCCGATGCCCGTGCTGCACCAGCGAGAGGCCATCGCCCTGCTCAAGCTGTTCGGTGGCAAACAGGAAGGTGGGCCGATGGCGCTCCACCAGGGCCAGCGCTTCCGCCTCGGTGGTGACGGCCCCTACCAGGCTTTCGGGAAAGGGCGCCGCACACACGAACAGCGATAAGAGGGCGCGACTGCCCATGCAGGCCAGCGACGTGCTGCCCTGCATCAGCTCCGGAACCTGAGCCCTGCCCTCGATCAGTGCCGGGATGTGGGGGGTGAGGTCCATGCAGCAAGTCTGGCCGAGGCATTCATCGCTCGCCCGCTCTGCCATGGAGCTAGATCAGCTCCGTCAAAGCAACAGGCAAAATGCAACATGGATGATGGCTACTGGAACGGGATCTCCCAGATCAACATCGGGCTGTCCTCCGCTGGTCTACGCCTTCGCTCTTGAGCCCTAAGAGGCTGCTGAAAAAGCGAGAAACGAACGGCCTGTTGGTCGGTTCGTGATC
>CALJTZ010000029.1 GCA_937975655.1 uncultured Synechococcus sp.
CTCAAACGTTTGACCCGCCTGTCCGAGCGGCTGATGCAACTGGCCCGCGCCGAGGGCGGGCGGCTGCGCCTCGACGCGGCGCGCGACCTGCGCCCGGCGGCGCGCATCGTGACCGAGGATGCGGCCCGCAATGCTGCGCCGGGCCGCGTGCGGCTCGACCTTCCGGAGCAGCCCGTGCTCTCGGACCTGCTGAGGGTGTTTCCGGCGACCTTCGAACTGGCCACGCTGGCCATCATCATCGGCGTGCTGCTGGGCGTGGCCGTGGGCGCGGTGGCCAGCCGCCACCTGGCCGGCCCGGCGCTGACCGCGGTGTTTGGCACCATCGCCTTGGGGGTGGCGCTGCAGATGGGCTTCAAACGCGAAGGCTCGGCCTGGCGCGATGGCCTGCCCGGCCCCCTGGCCACGGGCGGCATCGGCGCCGGCATCCACGCACAGCGGTTCACCGGAGCGGTTGGCGCTGGTGGCTACCACCACCCCGCCCATGGCTTCCAGCAACAGCTGGTGCAGACCGCTGGTGGGTCGCATCACCCCCAGCCAGGGGCTGCCCGGCGCCACGGCCTCCGCCACCGCAGCCTGCCCCTGCCGGCTGCGGCGCAGCAGCAGGATCGGTGCCGCCGGTGCTTCGAAGGCCGCCGCTTCCTCGGGGCTCAGCTGGCAGTGTTGGTTGACCCAAGCGCGGCTGGCCATCAGGGCCAGGGGCTTATCCGGGCGCCCCTTGCGGCGCCGCAGGCTCGCCACGGCCGTGGGATTGCGGGCATCCACCAGCAGCTGGAACCCCCCCATCCCCTGCAGGGCCACGATCTGGCCGTTCTGCAGGGCGCTGACGGCGGCGCTGATGCAGGCCGCGGCGGTGCCGGTGTTGCCCTGCCAGCGCAGCTGCGGGCCGCAGCTGGGGCAGCTGATGGTCTGGGCGTGGAAACGGCGATTGCCGGGATCGGCGTACTCGCGCTCACAGCTGGGGCAGAGGGGAAAGTCCGCCAGGCTGGTGTGCTGGCGCTCGAACGGCAGCTGCTCCACCACGCTGTAGCGGGGCCCGCAATCGGTGCAGCTGATCAGCGGGTAGCCATAGCGGCGGTTGTGGGGGTTGTGCAGGTCCGCCAGGCAGTCCGGGCAGATGGCCAGATCGGGGGAGATCAGGGCCACGGCCGGGCCGGGCTGCGGGGCCGACGGCGCGATCTGGAAGGCCGTCAGCTCGCCGGTGGCCGGGCCCCAGTGCTGGTGGAGCTGGTCGATGCGGCAGCGGGGGGGCGGTTGTTGCTGCAACTCCGCCAGGAATCGCTGCAGCTGCGCGGTTGGGCCCTCCAGCCGCACCTCCACGCCACTGGGGCTGTTGCGTACCCAGCCCCGTAGCCCCAACTGCTGCGCCAGCCCATAGAGCCGTGGCCGAAAGCCCACCCCCTGCACCAGGCCCTGGATCTGCAGCTGCAGCTGCTGCTCAGGGGTGCTGTCCATGGTTGGCCGGGAGGTGCTGCTCGAGCCAGTGGCAGAACGGCTCCAGGCCATGGCCGCTGCGGGTGGACAGCTCAAACAGCCGGGCCTGGGGGGCCACGGCCTGCAGGCTGGCCAGGGCCTGCTGTCGCTGGAAGCCCACCGCCTCGGCCAGATCGGCCTTGGCGATCAGCACCGCATCGGCTGACTTGAACAGGGCGGGGTACTTGAGGGGCTTGTCTTCCCCTTCCGTGACCGAGAGCATCGCCACTCTCAGCTGTTCCCCCAGATCGAAGGCGGTGGGGCACACCAGGTTGCCCACGTTCTCGATCACCAACAGGTTCATGCCGCTGCAGTCGAGCTGGGCAAAGGCCCGCTCCACCAGGTCGGCCTCGAGGTGGCAGAGGTCGCCGGTGCGGATCTGCACGGCCCGTGCTCCGGCCTGGAGCAGCCGCTGGGCATCGTTGTCGGTGGCCAGGTCGCCCACGATCACCCCCACGGGCCGCTGGGGCCAGCGGCTGGCCAGCTGTTCCAGCAGGGCGGTTTTACCCGAGCCCGGTGCGGACAGCAGATTCACCGCCAGCAGGCCGTGGCTGCGGAAGTGCTGGCGGTTGTAGGCAGCCTGCTGATCGTTGCGGCTGAGCAGGCCCTGCTGCAGCGTGATCAGCCGGCGGGGGGGCTCAGCGCAGCCACAGGTGCCGCACATCTAGGACACCTCCAGCTGCACCACTTCCAACTCCCGGCCCTGCAGCAGCTGGCTGGAGAGGGCGCCGCAGCGGGGGCAGGCATGAATCACGTCCGCTGGGGCGAAGGTCTGCTGGCAGTGTGGGCAGAAACAGAGGGTGGGCACCACCTCGAGCTCGAGGCTGGTGGGTTCGCCGCTGGGGTTGGCGTTGGCCATCACCACGGCGAAGGCCAGGCGCAGGGCCTCGGGATTCACCCCCGAGAGGCTGCCGATGCGGAGCTGCAGCCGGTGGATCTGCTGGGCTCCGGCCCGCCGTAGTTCTTGCTCGGCCAGTAGGCGCACCTCCTCCATCAGGGCCAGTTCATGCATGGCCTGGCTCCTGCTGGATCCAGGCCAGCACCAGCGCCATCGCTTCGTCCATGGCGGTGGCGGCCCCGGCCGAGAGCCCCTCGCGGTAGCCCCAGGCCTGGCCTGGGATCAGCAGCTGCCAGGCCTGGGGCCGCCGCCCGTAGAGCTGCTGGCTCAGTTGCAGCAGGGCCTGGGGTGAGAGCTGATGGCTGAACGGGGGTGGGGGTGCACCGATCTGCAGGGGCTCCATGGCCAGGGGTTGCCCCGCTATGCCGTGGCGGGCGTCCACGAACACCACCTGGTCGGCGCTGGCCATGCGGGCCGCGAGCTCCGGCGTGAGCTGATGCACCGCGGCCACCTCCAGCTGGGGCAGGGCCAGGGCTTGGAGGGCCGCGGCGATCTGCCAGCCCGCGCCGTCGTCGCCGCGCAGGGTGTTGCCGTAGCCGATCACCAGGCATTGGCTCATCCGCGTCGCCGTTCCTCCAGCAGGGTTCCATCGGGGCCGATCAGCTGCACCAGCAGCGGCATCTGGCCGGCGGCATGGGTGGAGCAGGAGAGGCAGGGATCAAAACAGCGGATGCCCGCCTCCACCCGGTTGAGCATCGCCTCGCTGAGGTTGCCATCGGTCAGGTAATGCCGCGCGATCTGGGTGATGGTGCGGTTCATGGCGCTGTTGTTCTGGCCGGTGGCGATGATCAGGTTCACCTTCTCGATCAGTCCGTTGGCATCCACCCAGTAGTGGTGGAACAGGGTGCCCCGCGGTGCCTCACTCACCCCCACGGCTTCATGGCAGTTCACCCCGGCCCGGGCCCGCACGTGGGTCGCGGTGATCAGCGGATCGTCGAGCAGCTGCTCCATCTGCTCCAGGCAAGCCAGGATCTCGATCAGCCGCGCCAGGTGATACAGGAAAGAGGCGGTCACCACCCGTCCGCCCCGCTGGCGCAGTTCGTGCAGTTCCTGGTCGGCTCGTTCGCTGCCGATGAGCTCGCACAGGTTCAGCCGGGCCAGCGGCCCTACCCGGTAGCTGCCGGCCAGGGGGCCGAGGGCTTGGATATAGGGGAACTTCAGATAGCTCCACGGCTCCACGGCTTCCGCCAGGACCTGCTCCACGTCGTCCTCCTGGAGGCCGTCGGCCACCAGGGCGCCATCGCTGGCCATCACCCGGATGCCACCGCTGCGGCGGCCGCCGTAGTGCTCCCAGCTGCCGTCCTTCCCCACCAGACCCAGAAACAAGGAGGGAAAGTTGCCGAAGACCTCCAGCTCCTCCCGCAGCTGGGTGTCGAGCAGTTGCTTGAACAGGCTCAGGCCCCGCTCGGCAATGGCGAAGGCTTCCGGTAGCCCCGCGCGGATCTGGTCGCGGAGCTCCGGGCTGAGGGGGCTGCGCACCCCGCCGGGCACGGCCCAGGCGGCGTGGATTTTGCGGCCTCCCAAGGCCTCAATCACCCCCTGGCCGAACTGGCGCAGGCGGATGCCGGCGCGGGCCAGATCGGGGTTGGCGGCGATCAGGCCGAACAGGTTGCGTTGGGTTGGATCGCTGTCCCAGCCCAACAGGAAATCAGGGCTGCTGAGGTGAAAGAAGGAGAGGGCGTGGCTCTGGGTGAGTTGCGCCAGGTTCATCAACCGCCGCAGCTGTTCGGCAGCCGGTGGGATGGCAACGCCCAGGATCTTGTCGCCGGTTTTCGCCGCGGCCAGCAGATGGCTCACCGGGCAGATGCCGCAGATGCGTGCCGTGATCGCCGCCATCTCGGTGAAGGGCCGGCCCTCACAGAACCGCTCGAAACCGCGGTATTCGGTCACGTGGAAGCGCGCCGTCTCCACGGCACCGCTCCCATCGAGCTGAATCGTGATCTTGGCGTGCCCTTCGATGCGGGTCACCGGATCGATCGTGATGCGGCGGGGAGTGGATTCGGGGGGCATGGCGCGGTGTCCTCAACCGAAGCGGATCAGTTCGGGGCCGCTGAGCTCGGGCCATTCACCCCGCAGCAAGGGCTCCACCGCCGCCCGGATGCGGCTGGCCGAAGGTGGGCAGCCCGGCAGGTAGAGGTCCACTGGCACCACCTCATGCACGGGCAGCACCCGCTCCAGCAGCTCGGGCACGATCCCGGGGGCATGGGGCCGTTGGCCACTGTCATCGGCCAGCTCGAGGTAGGCGCGCCGCAGCACGGGATCGGCACCCTGCAGCATGTTGCGCATGCCGGGAATGTTCGCCGTCACGGCGCAGTCGCCGAAGGACACCAGCACCCTGGTGTTGGCCCGCACCTGCTGGATCAGGGCCAGGTTGTCGGTGTTGGCCACCCCGCCCTCCACCAGGCAGATGTCCACGGCTTCGGGGTAGTCCTTGCGGTCGGAGGCCACCGGGCTGTACACGATGTCGGCCTGCTGGGCGAGTTCAGCCTCGGCTCGCAGTCGTGAAATCTCGCCCTTGGCGCTAATCACCAGGGTGCTTTGCTGCTGGCGCGCTTCCTCAAGGATGGCGGCCGCCTTGCGGTTCGCGGCTCGAATAGAGGCGGCGGCGATCACGCTTCGCAGTACGAGTCCAAGCACGACGCCGAATAGAGCAAACAACACGGGGACGATCCCGTTCAAATCAGGCATGACTCTCTCCTGCCAGGCTGGCCCCGCGGCCTGGCTCGCGGTAAATAGGTCACAAATCCAGCCAAAGGCTGGGGAGAAGAGGCTACGCCTACCCGCCAGATCGGTCAAACGCCCGTGAGGCTGAGCGTGGTGGAGCTATTCCACGTCCATCTCCCCCTCAGGGAGGGGGATTCGGGCCTCAGATTCGACGCGCTCCTTGGCGAGGCGCCAGGAGAGGGCGCTCGGGAAGCCCCGTCGGGCGAGCCCCTGGGCCAGTCGCTGAACCTCGGCACGGGCATCACCGCCACGGAGGCGCAACTTGGCGAGGGCGGCTCGTGCGGCAGATCGGAAGAGCGTCGTGTAG
>CALJTZ010000030.1 GCA_937975655.1 uncultured Synechococcus sp.
CGGGAGGTGCAGCTGCTCCTGAGCAAGCTGCCCTGGGATTTCGAGGAACCCGCTGCACTGGGCAAGTTGCAGTCGGCTCTGGAGCAGTGCCTGCGCAACCCCAGACAGACACGCCTGACGGTGCAGGCCGTGATGCGCAATCTGGATGCCCTTCGCGATGGGCTCACCACCCTGCAGGCGCTTGAAGCGGAAGTGCGCGACACCACGGTGGCGGCGCTGGCCGAGGCTCACTCGGTGGTGGAACGGATGGCCACCCAGCTGGAGGGCCTGGGGGTGACGGCCACCAATGTGGAAGCTGCCGCAACCCGTGTGCGCGAGAAGCTGAGCAGCCCGGAACCCTGGCGGGGGCTGACGGACCTGGAGGGCGATCTGGAGGAAATCCGTGTCGCCTACCGAAGCGAGCGCAGCAAGCTGTTGCTGGAGCAGGAGCAACGGCTTGAAGCCAGCCGGCAAAAAGTGCGCGGCTGCAGAGACTTCAGCACCCTCGGTGCTGACCAGAGCCACGAGGTTCTCCGCCCCTTTGCATCGTGTGCCACGAGCACCGACGAGGAGGCGATTGCCCCGAGCCTGATCGACTTGAAGGATCCCTTCGTGGCCCGGCTGCAACGGGCTGAGAAGGAGGCGATGGACACGCTGGATCGCGTGCTGCTGAGCAGCGGCAAAAAGACCCAGCTCACTCGCACGGTCGATCTGGAACTGCGCAACCGCGAGCTCAGCAGCGAAGAGGACGTGAAAGCCCTGGCGCGGGAGATCGAAGAACGGCTACTGCCGCTGGTGCAGGACGACTGCCGCGTGCGGATCTTGTGAGGACAGGCTCGTGGTGATGACTCCAGATGCCAAGAAAGCGCTTGCCCTCACGATTCGCGGCCAGCAGTCGTCCGCCACAAATGGTGGATTGAGGCAGCGTCTGCTGGATGACCTGCGGATCGCTACCGAGTCGGCCTATCGGCTGTCCGTGCGAGCGCAGGACGCCGGCCTCGATGAAGCCGCCCGCACGAAGCGCAAACGCCTCGACAGTTGGCTGGATGAGCAGGTGCGGGCGCAAGCTGCGGGTGGCCGCCGCCGGGAGCGAGTTGATTTTCTGCGGGAGGCCGAACAGCAGGCCGCTTACACGCTGCTGAATCGGTTGGTGATCCTGCGGCTGATGGAGGAGCCCGGGGCTTCCGACCAACCACTGCGCAAACCTGCGTTGATCAAGGGAGGCTGGAACAGCCGCGCCTATCAGGACTTCCGCGACCTGGCCCGTGGAGTGGTGCGCGATGACCCAACCGAGGGCTTTGGCTTCCTTCTGCAGCTGGTGTGTGAAGAGCTGGCGGAAGACCTGCCAGGCCTGTTTGGCTCAGCCGGCATTGCGGATCTGATCCCGATCCCAGCCGCCACCTTGCGCCATGCGGTGGAGGAACTGAACAAGGAGGAGCTGGAGAGCTGCTGGAGCGACGACATGACGCTCGGCTGGGTGTATCAGTACTGGAACGATCCTGAGCGGGAACGGCTCGACGCCAAGATCAACGACGGCGGCAAGATCGAACCCCACGAGATTGCCAGCAAGACCCAGATGTTCACCGAGCGCTACATGGTGGACTGGATGCTGCAAAACAGCCTGGGCCTGATGTGGTTCACGCTCTGCAAGAAGAACGGCTGGATTCCAGAGGTAGAAGCCAATGGCACACTGCAGCGCCTAGAGGAGCGCCGCATCGAGTGGCGTGCCAAGCGGGCTGCGGGTGAGGTGAGCCTCACAGAGCTGATGCCGCTAGAGAGCGAGGAAGAACGGCGTTGGGCTTATTTCCTGCTGGGGCAGGAGATCCCTGATGAGGCCGTGGAGCTGGCTCCTGCTTCTGTGCGCGATTGGAGGATCCTTGATCCTGCTGTGGGCTCAGGTCACTTCCTGGTGGTAGCGCTGGGACTGCTGTTGGCCCTGTTTCAGGAGGAAGCCAGGCATCGCGGGTTGCAAAACACCGCCGAATGGAGCGACCAAGCGATCGTGGAGCACCTTCTGGCCCACACCCTGCATGGAATCGATATTGATCCTCGGGCTGTGCAGATCGCAGCCGCATCCCTCTGGCTCAAAGGGAAGTCCCTCTACCCCGAGATCGAACCCAAACAACTCAACCTGGTGGCACCGAACCTCAGGCTGGCCGACCTCCCCGATGATGATCTGGCCCTAGCGGAGCTTCGATCCGATATTGAGGCTGAGACTGGAATTGCCGGGGAGTTCACCACTCAGATCTTGCATGCTCTTCGAGGTGCAGATCACCTTGGAAGCCTGCTCAAAATCGATCAAGCAGTGGATGCCGCGATCGATCAACAGGAGCGCCGCCTAAACACACTTCGGACCAAAGCACAGCAAGTACAACTAGATCTTACTGGGGAGCCGCCACCAGTCCAGGCGGAGATGGATTTCTCCCCAAGCGAAGCCCGCGCTGATATCCAGAAGTTACTGGAAATATTCCTGTCACGGCACTCCAGCGCAAGCGATTTAGGCCTGAGGCTTCATGGCGAACAGCTGGCGGCTGGCGTCCGCTTTGTACGCCTACTCAAGGAAGGCAGCTACAGCCTAGTCATTGCCAATCCCCCTTACCAAGGCACAGGCAAGATGGCATCCACTGGATATATTGAAATCCAATATTCTCTTGGCAAAAACGATCTTTATGCCTCCTTTTTGCTTAGAGGTCTCGAGCTGATTGCTGCAGGTGGCATTTCGACCATGCTTTCTATGAGGAGCTGGATGTTCCTCAGGCAGTCAGCAGAGCTTCGCGAGCAAGTCCTTCAGCAATATACCTTGGTCAACATAGGCGACTTCGACCGTGGAGCTTTTGAGGGAATTCCCGATGAAGTGGTAAGCGTTTGCGCCTCGGTATTCAGGAGGATAAGGCCCAAAATAAATGCGAATAGTCTTACCATTTGTCCAACTCCTCGCGAAGACACCTCTCGCGATAGCGAACGCACTTCGCGCAAGCGCGCCGCCACTCTTGCGCATGAGGGAATCTATTGGTTTTGCGTGGCGGAACTCAAGGTGATCCCACAATGGCCACTAATCTACTGGTGGAGCTCAAAAGACCTGGCACACTACGAGTCAAGCCAGCTTCTCGGGCGGCAAATCGTTGTTAGACAGGGCCTCGCCACCTCCGATGACAAAAGATGGATCAGGAAGCCATGGGAGCCATATTCAGCAAGCTGTGCCATATCACGAAAAGATACCCCTCCACCAGAGAAGACTTGGGTCCCTCATGTCGCCGGGGCCGAGGGAACTACGTGGCTTGATTCTTTAGGATCAGTTCTGAACTGGAAATACAACGGCCTGGGGCTCAAGGTCTTCCACGAGAATTCTTACTCGTCATACACCAAAAGAATAGCGGGCGAATCATACTACTTTCGCCCAGGAATAGCGTTCTCGCGAATTGGCTCCCAATTCTGCGCAAGAGCCTATGACTACCTGGGAACTTTTGGCGACAAGGGTTCGTCGGTGTTTCCACAAGACATACCTCATATTCTCTGCTTGCTTAATTCGCGCTACGCTCGATCAGTCCTCTCTGCCCTAAACCCAACTCTGGGCTTTGAGGTTGGCGACATTAATCGGTTGCCGCTTGTGAATATTGGCGGCGCAAGGGAAGTCTATAGCCGCTTGGTTTCTTGCTTTAAGATTCACGAAGAGCGGCGAGAGCCCTCGGTTGAATTCAGACACCCTGGTCCTTCATCATGGCTTCACGCTCAACAATGGGCTCATGATTCTGTTGATCCACTGGTAACTGGGCAAGCGCAGTCATATACAGATGAGTGGATTGCCGAGCCACCCACAGACCACCTGAGCTTTTCCCTCGGTGTTGCCCTCGGCCGCTTCGGCCCGGTCGATGATCAGGGCAAGCCGACCACAAGTAGCCAGCCCGGCACCCTCGATCACGCCACTGCTGATCTTTCCCACGCTCTCCCCGCAGGCATCCTCTTCCTTAATGGCTCTTTAGAGGAGAACGATCATCGCGACGGCCTCGGCCAAGCCGCAGCAGCCCCACTGCATCAAGTCTGGGCACGTCATGGCTCAGCGATCGCTCCAAACCGCAGCCTCCGTGACTGGCTGCGGCTCGACTTCTTCAAGGACGTGCACAAGGGCATGTATGAGAACAGGCCGATCCACTGGCCCCTGAGCTCCTCCAGCAAAACATTCGTGGCCTGGGTCAACATCCATCGCATGGATGAGAGGACCCTGAAGGTTCTCCTCGCTGATCACCTGATTCCTGCGCGTTCTCGCATCGATGGCGAGCTGGACGACTTGCGGCAGGTTCGTGACTCGGAGGACCGCAAGGCGGCCCGTGCGGCCGACACACGCCTCAGCAAGCTCACCCACTGGCGAGAGGAGCTTCAGGACTTCATCTCAGCTGTGGAGCAATGCGCCGACCATGGCCCACCACCCACCGATGGCCGCTGTCCTGCAAGGGAGCAGGACGCTGTCTATGCACCCGATCTCGATGACGGCGTGATGATCAACTCCGCAGCGCTCTGGCCTTTGCTGGAGCCGCAGTGGAAGGATCCCAAGAAGTGGTGGAAGGAACTCGCCTGCTCCCAAGGGAAGAAGGACTACGACTGGGCCCACCTGGCGATGCGCTACTGGCCCACACGGGTGGATGAGAAGTGCCAAAGAGATCCCTCCTTGGCGGTTGCCCATGGCTGCTTCTGGCGTTACCACCCCGAACGCGCTTGGGCCTGGGAGCTCCGCCTGCAGCAGGAGATCGCGCCTGACTTCCGTATTGAGGAAGCTCCATACCGCCCCGGCGGCAAAGACCTTGACGACGAAGGCGACGCTCCATACCGCTTGGCCTGGCTTTCCGAGCACCCCGTTGAAGCCCTTGCTGCGATTGAGAAGGAAGCCACCCGCCGCATGGGCCGTGGTGACAACCGCCAGGTGGTCAGAGAGATGCGCATCCTGGAGGCCGGCCTTTGGTCGGTCATCCCGGAGAAGGTTGCTGCCATGGAGCAACGGCTGAGCGAAAAGCAGGGTGCGGTGTTCAGCCTGCGGGCTCCCGACGAGGCCGAGGGCAGGGCCGCAATCGGGGAACAGACCGTGCAAACGGGGCTGGCGCTTGCACTGGGTGGCGCAGAGGGGGCGGGTGCATGACTCATATCGCCCTCCAAGGCCGGTTAAGGGGCTTTTCTCGCAGGTTCCCTGCGCAAATGGGCCATGAACCGGCAGAATGTCCCCATTGAAGGGTCAGAGACATGCTCGTTGAATTCCGTGTTGAGAATCACCGCTCGATCCGTGAGGAGCAGGTCTTCACCATGGAGGCCGGCCGAGTTGGCACAGCGGAGGACCCCCGCCCCAGGCAAGTGGATGGATACCGGCAGGCGTTGCTGCCAGTGGCAGCCTTGTATGGAGCAAACGCAAGTGGGAAAAGCAACCTTCTTGATGCATTGGGTTACATGCAGATTGCAATACTTCATTCTCACAGAGTCTGGGATCCAGAAGGAGGCGTGCCCCGTTCTCCTTTCTCTTGGGATGGCTACAGGAAGCAACCCTCAACCTTTGAGTTGACGTTTCTTGTCGACAGCATCCGCTATGAGTACGGCTTTGTTATTGACGATACTCATATCCTAGAAGAGTGGCTGTATGCATGGCCGAAGGGGAGCAAGTCAGTCTGGTTTGAGCGGGAGTCAGACGGTGATTCCTATACGT
>CALJTZ010000031.1 GCA_937975655.1 uncultured Synechococcus sp.
CTTTCCTCGATCACTGGGTCAACTACCGCGAGCGCTTTGATGAAGCGGGTCGCAGTCTACTGCCAGATGAAATATGGGTCGGCGATGTCGAGGCGGAACGGATTGCCCACGCCCAGTTCGATGCAACACCCATTGTGCTGCAACCCAATCCGTATTTCGAGGATCTGCTTACCGAGATTGTCCAGGTGCAGAAGGCTCGATCAGGATCCGTTGCGAGCCAGATCCTATATGTCTGCGAACCTGTTGCCGACCATGCCTTGGCTCAGCACGGCAACGAGCGTCATTGGGGCTATACCGAGCACGATGCGCTACGTTTCTTCCTGACCAATGTCGCCGCGCTGTGCCAGCCTGTCGATGCCATCACCATTCGCCCACATCCGTCCGAGCAGGCGGAGAAATATCAATGGGCAGATGGCCTGATCCCCTACCGGTTGAATTCGGTGGAAAGAAAAGCCTGCTCGAGGAAACCCTTGCGGCCGACATCGTCGTGGGTTGCGAGTCCATGGCCATGGTGGTGGGCCTGCTGGCGGCTTCGCAGGCGCTGGTGGCCGACGGCCGACACGCCGCTGTCGCGGTAGGGATCCTCGTACCAGAAATAGCCGGCCTCGTCGCAGGCGCGGATCATGTCGTCAGCGTCCTGAAGCCGCAGCGCCATCGGCTTCTCGACCAGGACGTGCAAGCCCGCGTCCATGGCCTGCAGCGCCTGGGCCGTGTGGTATTCGGTCGGCGAGGCGATGCAGACCGCATCCAGGCGCGGGCCCTCGGTCAACAGCTGCGCCAGCGTCGCATGGCCCGGCACGCCGTACTTGGCCTGGGCCGCGAAGCGGGCGTTTTCGTGCGGCTCGACGAAGGCCGCCAGCTCGAATTCCGGGTGTTTGGCGATCGCAGGGACGAAGGCCAACCCGGCATTGCCCATTCCGAGCATGCCGATGCGAAGGGGAAGGGACATCACGGTTCTCCGTCGAGGCTCAGGTCTTCGTCGCCGTCCAGCGGCCGGGCGGCGTTGCGGCTCAGGTTGTCGATGATGGCCAGCAGGGTGCGGCGGGTGGCGGTGAGCTTGATCTTTTCCCAGCGGAAGATGCCCGTGCGTCCCTGGTCTTGATAGCGGGCCGGCCAAGTGCCGGTGGCATCGCTCACGGTGAATTGGTTGCCGTTCTTCTGGAAGCTGTAACGGCGGTTGTCGTTGGTGGTCACCACGTAGCGCCGCTCGTTGGTGCCCACCAGTTTCTTGAGCACGCAGCCCCCCTCGTACACCCGCAGGTCGTTGCGGGTGATGTTGCAGAGGGCATTGCTCTCGGTGACCACTGGGGAGCCACTGGCCTGGCCATCGCCGTAGAGCTGGCGGGTCACCCGTTCCGCGGTCTCCCGGCCGCGGTTGTCGAAGCGCCAGCAGCGCTGCCGATCGGCATTGCAGGTGACGCCATTGCTGAGGTTGAACTCCTTGGGCATCGGGCGGCCCGAATATCGTCTGATCAGTCGCTCGGCGGCTGGTGTGCCGTAGTAGCGCCGGGTGGCCTGAACGGCGATGCCACTGGCGTCGTAGCAGGTGGGGCCGCCCTGGGCCATGGGATCGCACACGACCCCTCGCTCCGGCAGGGCGATGTCCGAGGAGGAGGCCGCCAGGGCTGCCTGGCCGGACGCGGCGGCCAGGGTTGCCATCAGGGCAGTGGTGGCAAGGCGGGAGATCCGGGTGCGAGTCATCGCGAGGCGAGGCATGGGCGGCTGAGAACGGCAGGGGGTGATCTGCCTACCCCAGTGTTGCTGGCTCCCCCGGCTTTGACCACAGCTGAGATCTGTCTGTGCAGCGCCAACCGGTGACAAGGTCCAACTGGTGAAGGCTGGATTGCTCCGGCATGGGCTGCCAACAAAAAGCCCCCGCTGGAGGGCGGGGGCTGAGAGGTTCGCCGAAGGGCGATCAGTCGAGGTCTGGCATGGCCAGGGTGGGCTCGGCCTTGCGATCGATGCCCTTCTCGAAACCGGCGGCGGCAGCGCGGGCGCGGCCGGCGTGCCAGAGGTGACCCACCAGGAAGAAGAAGGCGAGCACGAACTGAGTCGCGGCCAGCCACTGGCGGATGTTCACGAAGTTCACCGAGTTGGGCTCGGTGATGATGCCGCCCACTGAGTTGAGGGAGGCGTTGGGGGCGTGGGTCATGTACTCAGCCGCACGGCGCACTTGCCAGGGCTGAATGTCGTTCTGGAGCTTGTCGAGGCTCAGGCCGTTGGGGCCACGCAGGGGCTCCAGCCAGGGACCACGGAAGTCCCAGAAACGCATGGTTTCACCACCGAAGATGATCTCGCCCGTGGGGGAGCGCATCAGGTACTTACCCAGGCCGGTGGGGCCCATGGCCGAACCAATGTTGGCGCCGAGGCGCTGGTCACGTACCAGGAAGGTGAAGCTCTGGGCCTGGGAGGACTCGGCGTTGGTGGGGCCGTAGAACTCCGAGGGATAGGCGGTGTTGTTGAACCAGATGTAGGCCGAGGCGATGAAGCTCATGAAGCTCAGGGCGCCCAGGCTGTAGCTCAGATAAGCCTCACCGTTCCAGATGAAGGCGCGACGCACCCAGCCGAAGGGCTTGGTGATCACGTGCCAGATGCCACCGAAGATCAGGGTGAGACCCAGCCAGATGTGGCCGCCGATGATGTCTTCCATCGAGTTCACCCCGATGATCCAGCCCTCGCCACCGAAGGGGGCGCGGGTGAGATAGCCGAAGATCACACCGGGATCCAGGGTGGGGTTGGTGATCAGGCGCACATCGCCGCCACCGGGGGCCCAGGTGTCATAGACACCGCCGAAGAACATGGCCTTGAACACCAGCAGCAGCGCACCGACGCCCAGAAGAA